>NZ_PKIG01000004.1:0-153500 GCF_002860905.1 Streptococcus oralis subsp. dentisani
CGGGTTCGAATCCCGTCGTTCGCTTAGAGAGGCCGGGGTGGCGGAACTGGCAGACGCACAGGACTTAAAATCCTGCGATTGGTAACGATCGTACCGGTTCGATTCCGGTCCTCGGCATAATATAGAGCACCCTTAGCTCAACTGGATAGAGTACCTGACTACGAATCAGGCGGTTAGAGGTTCGACTCCTCTAGGGTGCATTTTTCTATTTAACTCGGGAAGTAGCTCAGCTTGGTAGAGTACTTGGTTTGGGACCAAGGTGTCGCAGGTTCGAATCCTGTCTTCCCGATTCATTACAGAGATACGTAGGTGTATCTTTTTTATTTAACTAGATATTATATACATTGAGAGAGAAACAGTTTGCTTCTCTCTTTTTTTAAATTTCAGTAATTCATTTTGATTGCGTATGCTTTTTTGTTTCATGATTTGTTCAATGAATACTGTAGTTTAGGTACATAAATTAAAATTTGACAGATTGCATAATTCTTACAAACTTTTAAGAAAGTAATTGAAGAATTTTTTGTTCTGCCTATAATATATGTGTTTGTTCGATAAAAATTTCTGCTCTTTTGATTTTAAATTGGATTTGGTATTTCTTTTGAGGAAGCTGCTTTAGATTTTTCTAATTGTGTTTTATTGTATAGTGTATCTTGCTTGTTTTGAACAGAATCTTTTATGACATTTGTCATATCTCCTCATGACAGAAGCTTCTAGTGATTCTACCCTTAAAGAATTATACTAGATGTATCAAATGGAGGAAGAAAAAAATGAAGCATAAAGTAATTGTCGCAATGAGTTTAGTAGCAGCAGGAGTCATGACTTATCTCATGTTCTCAGGATTGGATGAAGATTTCTATCATTTTCCTTGGGAGCTATTTGCAGGATTTGGAATGATGTCCTGGCTTATCCGAGAAGGTTTGAAATTAGTCTCAGATGTGAAAAAGGAGTTTGAAAAATGAAAAAAGCGTTTCTCTATCTTTTTATTGGACTATCACTAGTGGTATGGTTGGTAGAAATGTTTACAGGTTGGTTTGATCAAACCTTCCTTCACCAATTCATCCGTGGTGCCTGGGGACTAGGATTTATGATTTTTATCGCCTTTCCTATGGGAAAGGAGTGGCTGAAAGGAGAATATCATGAACATGATTAAGGTAGAAAGCCTAAATAAAAACATCAAGGGCAAGGCTATTTTGAAGGATATTTCCTTTGAGGTAGCTGAAGGTGAATGCGTCGCCTTGATTGGGCCCAATGGTGCTGGGAAGACCACACTCTTGGACTGTTTGCTTGGAGATAAACTGGTCACAAGCGGTCAAGTATCCATCCAAGGCTTGCCAGTGACGAGCTCTAAGTTAGACTACACTAGATCCTATCTCCCTCAAGAGAATGTAATCGTTCAGAAACTAAAGGTAAAAGAGTTGATTGCTTTCTTTCAAAAAATTTATCCAAATCACTTGAGTAATCAGGAAATCGATCAACTATTGCAGTTTGACAAGCAACAGAAAGAGCAATTTGCAGAAAAATTGTCAGGCGGGCAAAAGCGTCTCTTCTCTTTTGTCTTGACCTTGATTGGGCGACCAAAGCTTGTCTTTTTAGATGAACCAACTGCTGCCATGGATACTTCAACTCGTCAACGCTTTTGGGAAATTGTTCAGGAGTTAAAAGCTCAGGGAGTAACCATCCTCTATTCGTCCCATTATATCGAAGAGGTAGAGCATACTGCGGATCGAATCTTGGTCTTGAATAAGGGAGAGTTGATTCGCGATACAACACCTCTAGCCATGCGCAGTGAGGAGATTGAAAAGCACTTTATCCTTCCTCTAGCATATAAGGAAGTTGTCGAACAGTCAAACTTGGTTGAAAACTGGTCACAAAAACAGGATGCTCTACAAGTAGTCACACGCGAAGCAGATGCTTTTTGGGAACTGTTAGTGCAAGCAGGATGTAGGATTCAAGAAATTGAAGTCAATAATCGTAGCTTACTGGATACAATCTTTGAAGAAACACAAAAGGGAGATGACTAAGATGAAACGATGGACCGCACTAAACAAGATAGAATTTCTATTGACCAAACGACAATTAGTCTATTATCTATTATCCGTAGGGATGCCGACAGCCTTCTATTTATTCTTTTCAGGCATGTACCAGAACACACCCGGTGGACCAGATAATTTTATGCGTGATTACCTCATCTCCATGACAGCCTTTTCCATGATGTCGACAGCTATGTTTTCATTCCCAGCTGTTTTATATACCGATAAAATCAACAACTGGCAGAAAACATTGCGCCATACCCCTGTAAATATGGTAGAATATTATCTATCAAAGATAACAAGTATGATGGTTGATTATCTGGTCTCAATCCTGGTTGTTTTCTCAGTTGGGCACTTGGTCAGAGGTGTGGATATGCCTTTAGGAAGCTGGATTGGGGCTGCGTTCTTGCTGATAGTAGGAAGTGTAGCTTTTGTAGCGCTTGGCTTGACCTTGACACTCTTGCCTTCTAGTCAGCTGATGTCTGTCGTGAGCAATCTTCTCTATCTAGGCTTGGCTGTTTTAGGTGGACTCTGGATGCCCATCTCTTTATTTCCAGACTGGATGCAAGCAATCGGGAAGTGCCTACCAACTTATCAGTTGATGGAGTTGCTCAAGACCTTCTTAAACGAGGGTAGCATCAATCTATCAGCTACAGTTTATCTACTTGTTTTTTCAGCAGTTTTGTTTGGTTTGACCATTTACCTTCAAGGTCATAAGGAGAATGCTTAATGCTTGAAAGACTGAAAAGCATACACTATATGTTTTGGGCCAGTTTAATTTTTATGATTTTCCCCATCCTACCTGTAGTGACTGGGTGGCTTTCTGCCTGGCATTTATTGATTGATATTCTATTTGTAGTGGCATATTTGGGTGTTTTAACAACTAAGAGCCAGCGCCTATCTTGGCTATATTGGGGCCTCATGCTGACTTATGTAGTTGGGAATACTGCCTTTGTTGCTGTTAATTATATCTGGTTTTTCTTTTTCCTATCTAATCTCTTAAGTTATCATTTCAGCGTAGGTGGTTTAAAGTCTTTACATGTCTGGACTTTTCTTCTTGCTCAAGTCCTTGTTGTGGGCCAACTGTTGATTTTTCAGAGAATCGAAGTTGAATTTCTATTCTATCTACTTGTAATTCTTGCTTTTGTCGATTTAATGACTTTTGGCTTGATTCGGATTCGGATTGTGGAGGATTTGAAAGAAGCACAGGCTAAGCAAAATGCCCAGATAAATCTATTGCTTGCTGAAAATGAACGCAGTCGTATCGGTCAAGATTTGCATGATAGCTTGGGACATACCTTTGCTATGCTGAGTGTCAAGACAGATTTAGCCTTGCAGTTATTTCAGATGGAGGCTTATCCACAGGTGGAAAAGGAATTAAAAGAAATTCACCAGATCAGCAAGGATTCCATGAATGAAGTTCGGACTATTGTAGAAAATCTTAAGTCTAGAACTCTGGCATCAGAACTAGAGACTGTGAAAAAGATGTTAGAAATTGCTGGAATTGAGGTGGAAATAGGTAATCAACTAGATACAGCTAGCTTAACTCAGGAATTGGAGTCAACGGCTTCCATGATTTTGCTTGAATTAGTGACCAATATCATCAAACATGCTAAAGCGTCTAAAGTCTACTTGAAATTAGAACGGACAGAGAAAGAACTCATTCTAACAGTGAGAGATGATGGCTGTGGCTTTACTTATATAAAGGGGGATGACCTCCATACAGTTCGAGATCGTGTTCTCCCATTTTCGGGAGAAGTAAAGGTAATTAGTCAGAAACAACCGACAGAAGTTCAGGTTCGACTACCTTATAAGGAGAGAAAGTAGATGAAAGTGTTAGTCGCAGAAGATCAAAGTATGTTGCGAGATGCTATGTGTCAATTGCTCACGCTTCAACCGGATGTGGAGTCTGTCTTTCAAGCCAAGAATGGGCAAGAAGCAATCCAACTATTAGAAAAGGAGTCTGTAGATATCGCCATCCTTGACGTAGAAATGCCTGTTAAGACAGGTCTTGAAGTCTTGGAGTGGATACGAGCAGGAAATCTAGAAACAAAGGTGGTTGTGGTGACGACCTTCAAGCGTCCTGGGTATTTTGAACGTGCGGTCAAGGCTGGAGTAGATGCTTATGTATTAAAAGAACGAAGCATTGCAGACCTCATGCAAACCTTACACACTGTCCTTGAGGGATGCAAGGAGTATTCGCCTGAATTGATGGAAGTGGTGATGACGCATCCCAATCCATTAACGGAGCAAGAAATCGCAGTTTTAAAGGGAGTCGCTCAGGGTTTCTCTAACCAAGAAATTGCAGATCAACTTTATTTATCAAACGGAACAGTCCGAAACTATGTCACCAATATTCTTTCGAAACTAGATGCAGGTAATCGAACAGAGGCAGCTAATATCGCGAAAGAATCTGGTTGGTTGTGATGATATAATATTTTTTTGAACATTATGTGTTAAAATTGATGGGATTGAATGGAACAATACTAACTTTAGGAGGGTGGGATTCCTCCTTTTTCTTTTTGGGGGGAGCACCACAAAAGAGCTAAAATTAAGAATAAAAAAGAAAAATATCTTGACAACCAATGGAAAATTTTGTTACAATAATAGACGGTACTTTTTACTTTTGGTCTCTCAAGAGTGTACAGGGACGTGCTGACAAATGTTGCAAAAGTACACACAGATGATAGCTGTCACCAAGTGTATCATCACCAAAAATAAAAAAACACAGGAGAATGTAGATGCCTACAATTAACCAATTGGTTCGCAAACCGCGTAAATCAAAAGTAGAAAAATCTAAATCACCAGCTTTGAACGTTGGTTACAACAGTCATAAAAAAGTTCAAACAAACGTTTCTTCACCACAAAAACGTGGTGTTGCAACTCGTGTTGGAACAATGACACCTAAAAAACCTAACTCAGCCCTTCGTAAATTCGCTCGTGTACGTTTGAGCAACCTTATCGAAGTTACTGCCTACATCCCAGGTATCGGACACAACTTGCAAGAGCACAGCGTGGTTCTTCTTCGTGGTGGACGTGTAAAAGACCTTCCAGGGGTACGTTACCATATCGTCCGTGGTGCACTTGATACTGCAGGTGTTAACGATCGTAAACAAGGCCGTTCTAAATACGGTACTAAACGTCCAAAAGCATAAGGAAAGGGGATAAAGAGAAATGAGTCGTAAAAATAGAGCTCCAAAACGTGACGTATTGCCAGATCCGCTTTACAATTCACAACTAGTTACTCGTCTTATCAACCGCGTTATGCTTGATGGTAAACGTGGTACAGCTGCTTCAATCGTTTACGGTGCCTTTGAGCAAATCAAAGAAGCTACTGGAAACGATGCACTTGAAGTATTTGAAACAGCTATGGAAAACATCATGCCTGTACTTGAAGTACGTGCACGTCGTGTTGGTGGTTCTAACTACCAAGTCCCAGTTGAAGTTCGTCCAGAACGTCGTACAACACTTGGACTTCGTTGGTTGGTAACAATCGCTCGTCTTCGTGGTGAACACACAATGCAAGACCGTCTTGCAAAAGAAATCTTGGATGCTGCTAACAACACTGGTGCAGCTGTTAAGAAACGTGAAGACACTCACCGTATGGCTGAAGCTAACCGTGCATTCGCACACTTCCGTTGGTAATATAGGATGCGAAAGCGTTAAGAAAGTCCCAGAGAAAATAGGGAATCAAAGCAGGTTGCGATTGCAACCAATGAGATTCATCTTTTTCTCCAGACTTTTAGCTTGAGCTCAACTCAACTAACTTGGGCTTTTAGCCCGAGTTCAATTCAACTTGTAAATCTACAAGTTGAAACCAACAATAGCATGAAAACATTGAGAACGGGTAGGTCCTGCCTATCCGTTTTTATTAAAATCGTGTTATAATAGAATAGAAATCAAAAATAAATAGGAGAAACAAACCTCATGGCACGCGAATTTTCACTTGAAAAAACTCGTAATATCGGTATCATGGCTCACGTCGATGCTGGTAAAACAACAACTACTGAGCGTATTCTTTACTACACTGGTAAAATCCATAAAATCGGTGAAACTCACGAAGGTGCGTCACAAATGGACTGGATGGAGCAAGAGCAAGAGCGTGGTATCACTATCACATCTGCTGCGACAACAGCTCAATGGAACAACCACCGCGTAAACATCATCGACACACCAGGACACGTGGACTTCACAATCGAAGTACAACGCTCTCTTCGTGTATTGGATGGTGCGGTTACCGTTCTTGACTCACAATCAGGTGTTGAGCCTCAAACTGAAACAGTTTGGCGTCAAGCAACTGAGTACGGAGTTCCACGTATCGTATTTGCCAACAAAATGGACAAAATCGGTGCTGACTTCCTTTACTCTGTAAGCACACTTCACGATCGTCTTCAAGCAAATGCACACCCAATCCAATTGCCAATCGGTTCTGAAGATGACTTCCGTGGTATCATCGACTTGATCAAGATGAAAGCTGAAATCTATACTAACGACCTTGGTACAGATATCCTTGAAGAAGACATCCCAGCTGAATACCTTGACCAAGCTCAAGAATACCGTGAAAAATTGATCGAAGCAGTTGCTGAAACTGACGAAGAATTGATGATGAAATACCTCGAAGGTGAAGAAATCACTAACGAAGAATTGAAAGCTGGTATCCGTAAAGCGACTATCAACGTTGAATTCTTCCCAGTATTGTGTGGTTCTGCCTTCAAGAACAAAGGTGTTCAATTGATGCTTGATGCGGTTATCGACTACCTTCCAAGCCCACTTGACATCCCAGCGATCAAAGGTGTTAACCCAGATACAGACGAAGAAGAAACTCGTCCAGCATCTGACGAAGAGCCATTTGCAGCTCTTGCCTTCAAGATCATGACTGACCCATTTGTAGGTCGTTTGACATTCTTCCGTGTTTACTCTGGTGTTCTTCAATCAGGTTCATACGTATTGAACACTTCTAAAGGTAAACGTGAGCGTATCGGACGTATCCTTCAAATGCACGCTAACAGCCGTCAAGAAATCGACACTGTTTACTCAGGTGATATCGCTGCTGCCGTTGGTTTGAAAGATACTACAACTGGTGACTCATTGACAGATGAAAAAGCTAAAATCATTCTTGAGTCAATCAACGTTCCAGAACCAGTTATCCAATTGATGGTTGAGCCAAAATCTAAAGCTGACCAAGACAAGATGGGTATTGCCCTTCAAAAATTGGCTGAAGAAGATCCAACATTCCGCGTTGAAACAAACGTTGAAACTGGCGAAACAGTTATCTCTGGTATGGGTGAGCTTCACCTTGACGTCCTTGTTGACCGTATGCGTCGTGAGTTCAAAGTGGAAGCGAACGTAGGTGCACCTCAAGTATCTTACCGTGAAACATTCCGCGCTTCTACTCAAGCACGTGGATTCTTCAAACGTCAATCTGGTGGTAAAGGTCAATTCGGTGATGTATGGATTGAATTTACTCCAAACGAAGAAGGTAAAGGATTCGAATTCGAAAACGCAATCGTCGGTGGTGTGGTTCCTCGTGAATTTATCCCAGCGGTTGAAAAAGGTTTGGTAGAATCTATGGCTAACGGTGTTCTTGCAGGTTACCCAATGGTTGACGTTAAAGCTAAGCTTTACGATGGTTCATACCACGATGTCGACTCATCTGAAACTGCCTTCAAGATCGCGGCTTCACTTGCTCTTAAAGAAGCTGCTAAATCAGCACAACCAGCTATCCTTGAGCCAATGATGCTTGTAACAATCACTGTTCCAGAAGAAAACCTTGGTGATGTTATGGGGCACGTAACTGCTCGTCGTGGACGTGTAGATGGTATGGAAGCACATGGTAACAGCCAAATCGTTCGTGCTTACGTTCCACTTGCTGAAATGTTCGGTTACGCAACAGTTCTTCGTTCTGCATCTCAAGGACGTGGTACATTCATGATGGTATTTGACCACTACGAAGATGTACCTAAGTCAGTACAAGAAGAAATCATTAAGAAAAACAAAGGTGAAGACTAATCTGTCCTCACTCTAGAAGGAAGTCACTTAGTGGCTTCCTTTTGTCTTTAGAAAATACCTCTAAATATGGTAAAATAGTAGGAGAATAATGTGAGGAAAATGAATGTCAAACAGTTTTGAAATTTTAATGAATCAACTGGGGATATCTGCTGAAATGAGACAGGATCCTGTTTTATCACAGGCTGATATTGAGCGAGTTGTGGTTCATAAAATTAGTAAGGTATGGGAGTTTCATTTCGTATTTTCTAATATTTTACCGATTGAAATCTTTTTAGAATTAAAGAAAGGTTTGAGCGAAGAATTTTCTAAGACAGGCAATAAAGCTGTTTTCGAAATTAAGGCTCGGTCTCAAGAATTTTCAAATCAACTCTTGCAGTCCTACTATAAGGAGGCTTTCTCTGAGGGGCCATGTGCTAGCCAAGGTTTTAAGTCCCTTTACCAGAATCTGCAAGTTCGTACTGAGGGCAATCAACTCTTTATTGAAGGCTCTGAGGCGATTGATAAGGAACATTTTAAGAAGAATCATCTTCCTAATTTAGCCAAACAACTTGAAAAGTTTGGCTTTCCAACTTTCAACTGTCAAGTAGAGAAAAATGATGTGCTGACTCAAGAGCAGGAAGAGGCCTTTCATGCTGAAAATGAGCAGATTGTTCAAGCGGCCAATGAGGAAGCGCTCCGTGCTATGGAACAACTAGAACAGATGGCACCACCTCCAGCTGAAGAGAAACCAGCCTTTGATTTTCAAGCCAAAAAGGCTGCGGCTAAACCGAAGCTGGATAAGGCAGAGATTACTCCTATGATCGAAGTGACGACTGAGGAAAATCGTCTGGTCTTTGAAGGGGTTGTGTTTGATGTGGAGCAAAAAGTGACCAGAACAGGGCGTGTTTTGATCAACTTTAAAATGACGGACTACACTTCAAGTTTTTCGATGCAAAAGTGGGTTAAGAATGAGGAAGAGGCTCAGAAATTTGATCTAATCAAGAAAAATTCTTGGCTCCGAGTTCGTGGGAATGTGGAGATGAATAACTTCACACGCGATTTGACGATGAATGTGCAGGATGTGCAGGAAGTTGTTCACTATGAGCGGAAGGATTTGATGCCAGAAGGTGAGCGTCGGGTTGAGTTTCATGCTCATACTAATATGTCGACCATGGATGCTCTACCCGAGGTCGAAGAAATCGTTGCTACAGCTGCTAAGTGGGGACACAAGGCGGTTGCCATCACGGACCATGGGAATGTCCAGTCCTTCCCACATGGCTATAAGGCGGCTAAGAAAGCGGGAATCCAGCTAATCTATGGAATGGAAGCCAATATCGTGGAGGACCGTGTCCCTATCGTTTATAACGAAGTGGGGATGGACTTGTCGGAAGCAACCTACGTGGTCTTTGACGTGGAAACGACGGGACTTTCAGCTATCTATAATGATTTGATTCAGGTTGCGGCCTCTAAGATGTACAAGGGGAATGTCATTGCTGAATTTGATGAATTTATCAATCCTGGGCATCCCTTGTCAGCTTTTACTACTGAGTTGACTGGAATTACAGATGACCATGTCAAAAATGCTAAACCACTAGAACAAGTTTTGCAAGAATTCCAAGAATTCTGCAAGGATACAGTCTTAGTTGCCCATAATGCGACCTTTGACGTTGGCTTTATGAATGCCAACTATGAGCGTCATGGTCTGCCAAAGATTAGTCAGCCAGTTATTGATACGCTGGAGTTTGCTAGAAACCTCTATCCTGAGTATAAACGTCATGGTTTGGGACCTTTGACCAAGCGTTTTGGTGTGGCCTTGGAACATCACCACATGGCCAACTACGATGCGGAAGCTACTGGTCGTCTGCTCTTCATCTTTATCAAAGAAGTAGCAGAAAAACATGGTGTGACCGACTTGGATAGACTAAACATTGATTTGATTAGTCCAGACTCTTATAAAAAAGCTCGGATCAAGCATGCAACTATTTATGTCAAGAATCAAGTAGGTCTAAAAAATATCTTTAAGCTGGTTTCCTTGTCTAATACCAAGTATTTTGAAGGGGTGCCACGAATTCCGAGAACAGTTCTAGATGCCCATCGGGAAGGTTTGATTTTGGGGTCGGCTTGTTCGGAAGGTGAAGTTTTTGACGCAGTTGTTTCCCAAGGTGTGGATGCGGCGGTTGAGGTGGCCAAGTATTATGACTTTATCGAAGTCATGCCACCAGCTATCTATGCTCCCTTGATTGCTAAGGAGCAGGTCAAGGATATGGAGGAACTCCAGACTATTATCAAGAGTTTAATAGAAGTTGGAGATCGCCTTGGTAAGCCCGTTTTGGCTACGGGGAATGTCCACTATATCGAACCAGAAGAAGAGATTTACCGTGAAATTATTGTCCGTAGTTTGGGCCAGGGGGCTATGATTAACCGGACTATTGGTCATGGCGAACATGCCCAACCAGCACCACTTCCCAAGG
This sequence comes from Streptococcus oralis subsp. dentisani, assembly GCF_002860905.1. Lineage (GTDB taxonomy): Bacteria > Bacillota > Bacilli > Lactobacillales > Streptococcaceae > Streptococcus > Streptococcus oralis_BA. The sequence continues at coordinate 10,490 of NZ_PKIG01000004.1, forward strand.
CTCATTTTAGAACGACTAATGAAATGTTGGATGAATTTGCCTTTTTGGGAGAGGAACTGGCTCGCAAACTAGTTATTGAAAATCCCAATGCCTTGGCAGATATCTTTGAACCTGTTGAGGTAGTTAAGGGTGACTTGTATACGCCTTTCATCGACAAGGCTGAAGAAACAGTTGCCGAGTTGACCTACAAGAAAGCTTTTGAGATTTATGGAAATCCGCTGCCAGATATTGTCGATTTGCGGATTGAAAAAGAACTAACCTCTATTCTGGGGAATGGATTTGCTGTGATTTATCTAGCTTCCCAGATGCTGGTACAACGTTCCAATGAACGGGGTTACTTGGTTGGTTCTCGTGGATCTGTCGGATCTAGTTTCGTTGCGACCATGATTGGGATTACGGAAGTTAATCCTCTCTCTCCTCACTATGTCTGTGGTCAGTGTCAGTACAGTGAGTTTATCACAGACGGTTCTTACGGTTCAGGTTTTGATATGCCCAATAAGGACTGCCCAAACTGTGGTCACAAACTCAGCAAAAATGGGCAGGATATTCCTTTCGAGACCTTCCTTGGTTTTGATGGGGATAAGGTTCCCGATATTGACTTGAACTTCTCGGGAGAAGACCAACCTAGCGCCCACTTGGATGTGCGTGATATCTTTGGTGAGGAATATGCCTTCCGTGCAGGAACGGTTGGTACGGTGGCTGCCAAGACCGCTTATGGATTTGTCAAGGGCTATGAGAGAGATTATGGCAAGTTTTATCGTGATGCAGAGGTGGAACGTCTTGCTCAAGGTGCGGCTGGTGTCAAACGAACGACAGGACAACACCCAGGGGGAATCGTTGTTATTCCTAACTACATGGATGTCTACGACTTTACGCCTGTCCAGTATCCAGCGGATGACGTGACGGCTGAATGGCAGACCACTCACTTTAACTTCCATGATATCGACGAGAATGTCCTCAAACTCGATGTACTGGGACATGATGATCCGACTATGATTCGAAAATTGCAGGACTTGTCTGGGATTGATCCTAATGAAATCCCTATGGATGACGAAGGCGTGATGGCCCTCTTTTCTGGGACTGATGTGTTAGGGGTAACACCTGAGCAAATCGGGACGCCTACGGGCATGCTGGGGATTCCAGAGTTTGGAACCAACTTTGTCCGAGGCATGGTCGATGAAACCCATCCGACAACTTTTGCGGAGTTGCTTCAGTTGTCAGGGTTGTCCCACGGTACCGACGTTTGGCTGGGCAATGCCCAGGATTTAATCAAGCAAGGAATTGCGGACCTGTCGACCGTTATCGGTTGTCGGGACGACATCATGGTTTACCTCATGCATGCTGGTCTCGAACCTAAGATGGCCTTTACTATCATGGAACGGGTACGTAAGGGCTTGTGGCTCAAGATTTCCGAAGAGGAACGCAATGGCTACATCGAAGCCATGAAGGCTAATAAGGTGCCAGAGTGGTATATCGAGTCCTGTGGGAAAATTAAGTACATGTTCCCTAAAGCCCATGCGGCAGCCTACGTTATGATGGCCTTGCGTGTGGCCTACTTCAAGGTTCACCATCCCATTTATTATTACTGTGCTTACTTCTCAATACGTGCTAAGGCTTTTGATATCAAGACTATGGGTGCGGGCTTGGATGCCATTAAGCGTAGAATGGAAGAAATCTCTGAAAAACGGAAGAACAATGAAGCCTCTAATGTGGAAATTGATCTTTATACAACTCTTGAGATTGTCAATGAAATGTGGGAACGTGGTTTCAAGTTTGGCAAACTCGATCTCTATCGTAGTCAGGCGACAGAGTTCCTTATCGATGGGGATACCCTCATTCCGCCATTTGTAGCAATGGATGGTCTAGGAGAGAACGTTGCCAAGCAGCTAGTGCGAGCGCGTGAAGAGGGAGAATTCCTCTCTAAAACAGAATTGCGCAAGCGTGGTGGGCTCTCATCAACTTTGGTTGAAAAGATGGATGAGATGGGTATTCTTGGAAATATGCCAGAGGATAATCAGTTGAGTTTGTTTGATGAGTTGTTTTAAAAAATTGCTTAATAATCTATTAAAAGTGGCTAATGTATATCCAATAGATTTACATTGGCCTTCTTTTTTGTTAAAATAGTCTATAGAAAGAGGGTGAGAGTATGTCAAAGACGAGTATGAGCATCCGTCTGGATAGTGAGGTTAAGGAGCAGGCCCAACAGGTGTTTAATAATCTGGGGATGGATATGACGACTGCCATCAATATTTTCCTTCGTCAAGCTATTCAATATCAGGGTTTACCTTTCGATGTTAGACTAGACGAGAGTCGGAAGTTGCTTGAGGTATTAACGGATTTAGACCAAAATCGTAATATGAGCCAATCCTTTGAATCAGTCTCTGACTTGATGGAGGATTTGCGTGCTTAAGATTCGTTATCATAAACAGTTTAAAAAAGATTTTAAGTTGGCTATGAAGCGTGGTTTGAAGGCAGAATTATTAGAAGAAGTTTTAAATTTTCTTGTTCAAGAAAAAGAACTTCCTGCTAGATATCGTGATCATCAACTGACAGCATCCAAGCATTTTCAAGGAGTTCGTGAGTGTCATATCCAGCCGGATTGGCTCCTGGTATATAAAGTAGACAAGGAAGAATTGATTTTAAATTTGCTGAGGACAGGAAGTCATAGTGATTTGTTTTAATAAATTTTAAGGGGGTTCTCATGAAACTAAGAATTTTTGCGGAAGATAAGCCGGCTGAGAAGGTATTTGAATATCAATTAGAACTTGCTGATCAAACAATTCTTCTATCAACAGCACTCTTGTCTGGTGCCATTGCTTTAGCAGGATTATTTTCTGCTTTGAAAGAAAAATAAACAAAAAGAAAAGGAAGAATAGAATGGTTTTACCAAATTTTAAAGAAAATCTAGAAAAATATGCGAAATTGTTGGTTGCGAACGGAATCAATGTGCAACCTGGTCACACTTTGGCTCTCTCTATCGATGTGGAGCAACGTGAGTTGGCTCACTTAATTGTCAAAGAAGCTTATGCCTTGGGTGCGCATGAGGTTATCGTTCAGTGGACAGATGATGTCATTAACCGTGAGAAATTCCTCCATGCGCCGATGGAGCGTTTGGACAATGTGCCAGAATACAAGATTGCTGAGATGAACTATCTTTTAGAGAACAAAGCTAGCCGTCTTGGGGTTCGTTCATCTGATCCAGGTGCCTTGAACGGAGTGGACGCTGACAAGCTTTCGGCTTCTGCTAAAGCTATGGGACTTGCTATGAAGCCAATGCGTATCGCAACTCAATCCAACAAGGTTAGTTGGACTGTAGCAGCCGCTGCTGGACTTGAGTGGGCTAAGAAAGTCTTTCCAAATGCTGCGAGCGATGAAGAAGCAGTTGATCTCCTTTGGGACCAAATCTTCAAAACTTGCCGAGTCTACGAAGCAGATCCTGTTAAGGCTTGGGAAGAGCATGCAGATATCCTCAAGAGCAAGGCCGATATGCTTAATAAAGAGCAATTTTCAGCCCTTCACTACACAGCGCCAGGGACCGATTTGACCCTTGGTTTGCCGAAGAACCACGTTTGGGAATCAGCTGGGGCTATCAATGCACAGGGCGAAGGATTCTTGCCAAATATGCCGACAGAGGAAGTCTTCACAGCGCCTGACTTCCGTCGCGCAGATGGTTATGTCACTTCTACAAAACCGCTTAGCTATAACGGAAATATCATTGAAGGTATTAAGGTAATCTTTAAGGATGGACAAATCGTAGATATCACTGCTGAGAAGGGTGATCAGGTCATGAAAGACCTTGTCTTTGAAAATGCGGGTGCGCGTGCCTTAGGTGAATGTGCCTTGGTACCAGATCCAAGTCCAATTTCTCAGTCAGGCATTACCTTCTTTAATACCCTTTTCGATGAAAATGCGTCAAATCACTTGGCTATCGGTGCAGCTTATGCGACTAGCGTAGTTGGTGGAGCGGAGATGAGCGAAGAGGAGCTTGAAGCTGCGGGGCTTAACCGTTCAGATGTTCACGTAGACTTTATGATTGGTTCTAACCAAATGGATATCGATGGTATCCGTGAGGATGGGACACGTGTACCACTCTTCCGTAACGGAGATTGGGCAAATTAAGGAGTCAAGATGATAGGAAGTATGTTCGTTGGTCTCCTAGTGGGACTCTTGGCAGGTGCTCTGACCAATCGTGGAGAGCGAATGGGATGTTTTGGAAAAATGTTTCTGGGCTGGATTGGTGCTTTTATAGGCCACTTGCTTTTTGGGACTTGGGGACCGATAATAGCAGGAACTGCCATTATTCCGGCAGTACTAGGTTCCATGATTGTCTTAGCGATTTTCTGGAGACGAGGAAGTTAATTGCTTAAATCTGATACTCAATGAAAATCAAAGAGCAAACTAGGAAACTAGCCGCAGGTTGCTTAAAGCACTGCTTTGAGGTTGTAGATAAGACTGACGAAGTCAGTAACCATACATACGGCAAGGCGACGTTGACGCGGTTTGAAGAGATTTTTGAAGAGTATGAAACGAAAAGGAGGTTGATCATTGTACCAGCCTCTTTTTGATATGATATAATAGTTCTATGAGATTAGATAAATTTTTAGTTGCCTGCGCTGTGGGGAGCCGGACTGAGGTCAAAAACATGCTCAAGGCTGGGCGCGTGACGGTAAATGGTAAAAAAGAAAAATCAGCTAAATTGCAGATTGATGAAGAAAGAGATGAGATTCGCTTTGATGGGCAAGTGTTGGAGTATGAAGAGTTTGTCTATTACATGATGAACAAGCCCCAAGGAGTTATTTCAGCGACTGAGGATCCCAAGCACAGAACCGTGTTGGACTTGCTGGATGATATTGCTCGGAGCAAGGAAGTTTTTCCAGTAGGGCGCTTGGATATCGATACGCATGGACTCCTGCTCCTGACCAATGATGGTCAGCTTGCCCATGATCTTCTTTCACCCAAGCGTCATGTGGATAAGACTTATCTGGCACAGGTTAAGGGAATTATGACCCAAGAAGATGTGGAGACATTTGCCAAGGGTATTCCTCTCAAGGACTTTACCTGCCAGCCAGCTAAGCTGGAGATTGTGTCAGTAGATTCAGAAAAGAATCAGAGTCAAATCCGTGTGACTATTGCAGAAGGGAAGTTCCATCAGGTTAAGCGTATGGTGGCTTACTGTGGCAAGGAAGTAGTGGACCTACAACGTTTGACTATGGGAACTCTAGTATTGGATGAGAACTTGCAGCGAGGAGAATGGCGTCGCTTGACCAAGGAGGAGTTAGAAGCTCTCCTTGCGAATATTGCCTAATTTGATTTATATTCGAAAAGGTGAGGGAGAATATCCTTGCCTTTTATGTTTTTCAGTTGCTTACTTTGTGAAAAGAGTTATAATAGACTGTAGAATAAAAGGAGGACTCTATGAACGCGATTCAAGAATCATTTACTGATAAACTATTTGCCAACTATGAAGCAAATGTAAAATACCAAGCGATTGAAAATGCTGCCAGCCATAACGGAATTTTTGCAGCTCTAGAACGTCGCCAAAGCCATGTAGACAACACACCTGTTTTCTCATTGGATTTGACCAAGGACAAGGTTACTAACCAGAAAGCGTCTGGTCGGTGCTGGATGTTTGCGGCCCTTAACACCTTCCGTCACAAACTCATCTCGCAATACAAATTGGAAAACTTTGAGTTGTCACAGGCCCATATTTTCTTCTGGGATAAGTATGAGAAATCAAACTGGTTCTTGGAGCAAGTCATTGCGACTGCGGACCAAGATTTGACGAGCCGTAAGGTTAAATTCCTACTTCAAACTCCCCAACAAGATGGCGGTCAATGGGATATGGTCGTTGCCCTCTTTGAAAAATACGGTGTTGTTCCCAAGTCTGTTTATCCTGAGTCAGTTTCATCTAGCAGTAGCCGTGAGTTAAATGCAATCCTTAACAAATTGCTTCGTCAAGATGCCCAAATCTTGCGTGATTTGCTTGCTTCTGGCGCAGACCAAGCGACTGTTCAAGCTAAGAAAGAAGACCTCTTGCAAGAAATCTTTAATTTCCTTGCTATGTCACTAGGCCTTCCACCACGTAAATTTGACTTTGCTTATCGTGATAAGGATAACAACTACCAAAGCGAAAAGAGCATTACTCCACAAGAGTTTTACAAGAAATATGTCAATCTTCCTCTAGAAGACTATGTTTCTGTTATCAACGCACCAACTGATGACAAGCCTTACGGCCAATCTTACACAGTTGAGATGTTGGGAAATGTGGTTGGTAGCCGTGCAGTTCGCTACATCAACGTACCGATGGAGCGCTTGAAAGAATTGGCGATTGCTCAAATGCAAGCAGGTGAGACTGTTTGGTTTGGTTCAGATGTCGGTCAGCTCAGCAACCGTAAAGCCGGAATCCTTGCGACAGATGTTTATGACTTTGAATCAAGCATGGACATTAAACTCACTCAAGACAAGGCTGGACGTTTGGACTACAGCGAAAGCTTGATGACCCACGCTATGGTCTTGACAGGTGTTGACTTGGACGAAAATGGCAAGTCAACCAAGTGGAAGGTTGAAAACTCATGGGGAGACAAGGTCGGTACAGATGGTTACTTTGTTGCCTCAGACGCTTGGATGGACGAATACACATACCAAATCGTTGTCCGTAAAGAATTGCTGACAGCAGCAGAACAAGCTGCCTATGAAGCAGAACCAATTGTACTCGCACCATGGGATCCAATGGGTGCCTTGGCCGAATAAAAGTATAGAAAAAAGGAATCAGATTTTAGAACCTGATTCCTTTTAAGTTGCTTGATTACATGATGTGAAGAACATGTGCCACAATACCCACTGCGAAGAGTGCAAGGATAATAGTGATTGGAGATACTTTTTTCTTAAGCAAGTACATGCAAAGGAAAGTAAGGAGTAGTCCTGATAGTCCAGGAATCAACATATCCAAGTTTTGTTGGAAAGTAGTAACTTTTTCAGATGTTTGAGATAATCCTTGTCCTACTTGTGCGAATGCTTCTTGGATACCTTTAGATCCTTCTGGCAATTTATCCCAATGGATATAAGCCTTTTCATCTAGTTGAACTTTGGCAACATCGAAAGCAAATTTAATATTTACCCAACGTTGAACAAGGACAGCAAGAATGAACATACCAAGGATAGAAGCGCCTTTAGTGATGTCTTGAAGGATACCGCCAGACATGTCTTTAGTGATTTCTGATCCAGCCTTGTATCCAATCTCTTGTGTATACCACAAGAATGACATACGAATCAAGTTCCAAAGAACGAAGAAGAGGATTGGACCTAAGATATTACCAGTAAGGGCAAGTGAAGCACCGAGTGATCCAAGGATTGGGCGTACTGTAAACCAGAATACTGGGTCACCGATACCAGCAAGAGGTCCCATCATACCGATTTTAACCCCTTGGATAGCAGCGTCATCAATTTCAACACCGTTAGCACGTTCTTCTTCAAGTGCAAGAGTAACTCCCATGATTGGAGCGGCTACGTATGGGTGAGTGTTGAAGAACTCAAGATGGCGTTCAAGAGCAGCGATTTGATCTTCTTTTTTAGTGTAGAGTTTTTTAAGAGCTGGAATTAATGAGTAAGCCCAACCCAAGTTTTGCATACGTTCATAGTTCCAAGAACCTTGTAAGAAAGTTGAACGCCACCAAACTTTTTTACGATCTGATTTAGTTAATTGAAGTTTTTCAGTCATGATGTTTTCAGTCCTTTCTTATCTTAGTAGTCTTCTAGGATATCGCCGATTGGGTCGTTAGAAGTTGCGGCTCCTCCGCCACCATTTCCACCAGTTTTAGAAAGGTGAAGGTAGATAAGAGCGATAGCAACACCGATAGCACCAAATCCGATTAGAGTAATATCTGACACGGCAGCAAGCACGAAACCGATAGCGAAGAATGGCCATACTTCACGAGTTGCCATCATGTTGATAACCATAGCGTAACCAACGGCAACGACCATACCACCACCGATAGCCATACCATCTTTGAGCCAATCAGGCATAGCATTTAGAATGCTTTGTACTGTTTCAGTTGGTACCATTAGAAGGAGTGCTGCAGGGACTGCAATACGAAGACCTTGAAGAAGAAGTGCGACAAAGTGAGCACGTTCAACTGCTTTGAAGTCACCTTTTTTAGCAGAAGCATCAGCAGTGTGAACCAATCCGACAGAGAGTGTACGGACAATCATAGTCAAGAATAGACCAGCAACTGCAAGAGGGATAGCAACCGCTTGGGCAACACCGATACCTGTCTTAGTAAAGTCGCCACCAAGAACCATGATAATGGCAGCAGCAACAGAAGCAAGAGCAGCGTCAGGAGCTACGGCAGCTCCGATGTTAGCCCAACCAAGGGCGATCATTTGAAGAGAACCACCAAGGATGATCCCTGCTTCAAGGTTACCAGTAACAAGACCGATAAGGGTACAAGCTACGATTGGTTGATGGAATTGGAACTGGTCGAGGATACCTTCAAGACCTGCTAGGAAGGCTACAACGACTACTAAAACCATAGAAATAATAGACATCTTTAAAATCCTTTCATAAAATCGATTATTGCACGTTTGCTTTGTTGATCAAGTCAAACAAATCTTTTTTGGTGTCGTTTGGTACTTTACGTACATCAAATTCAACACCAAGGTCACGCATTTTTTCAAATGTAGCAACGTCTTCTTTATCCATAGACAAAACGTTGTTAACCATTGTTTTACCAGTTGAGTGAGCCATTGATCCAACATTAAGAGTTTTGATTGGCACGCCACCTTCGATAGCACGAAGGGCATCTTGAGGTGTTTCAAACAAGATAAGGGCATGTGTTCCTCCGAAGCGAGGATCTTTTGCAACGTCGATTAGTTTTTGGATAGGAACAACATTTGCTTTCACTTTACCTGGAGCTGCTTGTTTAATCAATTCTTTACGTAATTCGTCTTTAGCTACGTTATCTGAAGCAACGATGATACGGTCTGCTTTTGAATCTGGAGTCCAAGCAGTTGCAACTTGACCGTGAAGTAAACGAGTGTCTAGACGGGCAAGGTTGATTTTGAGTTTACCGTCTCCGATGACAGTTCCTTCTGGAATAGCAGCTTGGGCAACTGGAGCAGCTGCAGCGCTTGCTACTTCCTCAACTGGGTTTAGCTCTTCTGGAAGAGCCTTGATGCCATCTTTGGCTTCTTTAATGATATTAGCAGCGACTTTTTCTACACCTGCAGCAGCGTCCATGAGGCGCTCTGTGTAGGCTTGAATTAACATCGGTAAGTTCAGTCCTGTGATGATGGCAAACTTACGCTCAGGATTTTCTCCCATCACGCGACTAGCTTGGTTAAATGGAGATCCACTCCAAAGGTCAGCCAAAACTAGAACCTCATCTTCTGCGTCAAATGCAGCAACAGCGTTATTAAACTTAGCGTATAGATCATCAGGACCTTCGTTTGGCATAAAGGTTACAACTTGAACCTTTTCTTGTTCACCAAAGATCATAGATCCTGACTGATGAATACCCGCAGCAAATTCGCCGTGGCTCGCAATAATGATTCCGATACTCATTATTGTCATTCCTCCTTTTTTGTTTTAGTTTTCGTTTAAGAAAACTTTAAGACTGTTTAAGTATAAACCGTTTTCATCTAAAAATCAACTATTTATCATAAAATAATTAAAAATATTACATCTGAAAATATTGATATATTGAGTTTTAGAGAAGTTTTTTTGAATCCTTATTAAAAAATTTAATATAAAAAAGTTGGAAGCGCATTCCAACTTTTAAAATAGGTTTCTAATAGATTAGTGGGTGAAGTCGAGTACCATACGTCCTTGGATTTGACCTTTTTCCATTTCGTCGAAAATGGCTACGGCATCTTCTATTGGACGTTTTTGAACAACTGGAACTACTAAACCTTCTGCACCGAATTGGAAGGCTTCTTCCAAGTCTTTACGAGTTCCTACAAGAGAACCGATGACTTGGATTCCATCTAGAACGGTTTTTACGATACTTAGTTCCATCATTTCAGAAGGAAGGCCGACAGCGACAACGCGACCACCAGCACGAACTGAGTCAACAGCCTGGTTGAAGGCAACTTTAGATACAGCAGTTACGACAGCTGAATGAGCTCCACCATCAGTTTTTTCCTTGATGAGTCCTGGTACATCTTCAACTTCGAGGCCGTTAATAACAATGTCAGCGCCTACTTCTTTTGCAAGGGCAAGTTTGTCGTTATTGATATCAACTGCGATGACATGAGCATTGAATACTTTTTTAGCGTATTGAACAGCTAGGTTACCAAGGCCACCAGCACCGTAAAGAACAACCCATTGGCCTGGTTCAACTTTGGCCTCTTTAATAGCTTTATAGGTTGTTACACCAGCACATGTGATAGAAGAGGCTTGGGCTGGATCAAGTCCGTCAGGAACTTTAACAGCATAGTCTGCTGTTACGATACATTGTTCAGCCATACCACCGTCTACTGAGTAGCCGGCATTTTTTACTGTACGGCAAAGAGTTTCACGGCCAGTTGTACAGTATTCGCAAGTACCACATCCTTCAAAGAACCAAGCAACGCTGACGCGGTCGCCGACTTTAAGACTTTTAACATCTGGTGCAATTTCTTTAACGATACCAACACCTTCGTGACCTAGGACACGTCCTGGTACCTGACCGAAGTCGCCATGGGCAACGTGGAGGTCAGTGTGGCAAACACCACAGTATTCAATTTCTACAAGTGCTTCCCCAGTTTCAAGTGGACGGAGTACTTTTTCTTCAACAGCAACACCAGTGCTTTCTGGATTTACAACAACAGCTTTCATATCTATCCTCCTTGATATTGACCGAGAACAGGGATAACGGGACTGGATTGATTTTGTGTCAACAGAGTCGAGTATGACGAGCTCTCTTGTATTTATATGTGAATTATATCACAAAAGAAAGCCTTTTCCAAGGTTTTGGAGGTAAAAAATAGAACAATCGATTAACTGGTTGATGAGACTGTGAAAAGAACACAAAGACCAGCTCGCAAGCTGGTCATACTCTTCGAAAATCAAATTCAAACCACGTCAGCTTCGCCTTGCCGTACTCAAGTACTGCCTACGGCTAGCTTCCTAGTTTGCTCTTTGATTTTCATTGAGTATCAGTATAGGTTATAAGAATAAATCTTGCAGGGTTTTGGCAACCCCGTCTTGGTCATTTGTCAAGGAAATTTGCTCATCTGCATAGGGGAGTAGCTCTGGGTTGGCATTTTTCATGGCATAGCCCTTCCCAGCAAAAGCGAGCATTTCAGTATCATTGTGTTCGTCTCCAAAGGCAATCAAATCCTTTTTGTCACGGTTCATTACCTTGAGCAAGTAGTCCAAAGCAAAGGCCTTGTTGACACCTTTTGGGGTACACTCAAGGATATTGAGCGGACCTCCCCAGGTATTGATAGACAGTTGATGCTGGTAGAAGGCGTTCATTTCTTTTGCCAAGGCATATTTGTCACTGGCTCTGGTCTGTAACAGAATACAGTTAGGATCCTTGGTTACTAACTCAGGTTGAAATTGATTTTCAGGCTGGAAAGCTTCTACACCAAATAGTTTAGGATTGGCAATTTCTTCATTAGGATTTGTAATGTAGAATTTTTTACGGTATTCTCCAGCGATAAAATCGGCTTGAATGTCTTCTGAACGTCGAACCATATCTAAAAGATATTTTTTGTCTACAGTCAAACACTTTTCAAAATCCCAAACTTGGTCTGGTAAATGAGTGAGGGAGCCGTTGAAGTTAATCATAGGAGTGTCTAAGCCTAGTTCATGGTAAAAATCTTTTGACATTCGGTAAGGGCGCCCTGTTGTAATAATAACTTGATGGCCTTTTTCAACAACTTTTTTGATGGTTTTTTTGGTAAAGTCAGAAATTTGACTGTCTGAGTTGAGTAGGGTTCCATCCAGGTCAACTGCAATAATTTTTTTCGTCATAGGGACCTTTCTAGTGTCTTTTCAGATAAGATGTCTACTATTATAACAGAAAGCAGGCAGAAAAGCAGATTCGAAACAAAAAAAGAAATTTCATCAAATTCTTAAATAAATCAAACAAAGATATTGAAAAAGTGAATGATAAATGATATAATTCTATTATTGTTCGTAAAAATTAAAAGGAGATTGATAATGGACAAATTATTTAAACTAAAAGAGAACGGTACAGACGTTCGTACAGAGGTTCTCGCTGGTTTAACAACTTTCTTTGCAATGAGCTATATTCTCTTTGTAAACCCACAAATTCTTTCGCAAACAGGAATGCCTGCTCAGGGTGTATTCCTCGCAACGATTATCGGTGCAGTTGCTGGTACCTTGATGATGGCCTTCTACGCTAACTTACCTTATGCCCAAGCACCAGGTATGGGATTGAATGCCTTCTTTACCTTTACAGTTGTATTCGGACTTGGTTATTCATGGCAAGAAGCCCTAGCTATGGTCTTCATCTGTGGAATTATCTCATTGATTATTACCTTGACAAATGTTCGTAAAATGATCATTGAATCGATTCCAAATGCCCTTCGCTCAGCTATTTCAGCTGGTATCGGTGTCTTTCTTGCCTACGTGGGAATTAAGAATGCTGGGCTTTTGAAATTCTCTATCGATCCAGGAAATTACACGGTTGCAGGAGAAGGGGCTGATAAAGCTCAAGCAGCGATTACAGCAAATGCTTCAGCAGTTCCAGGCTTGGTCAACTTTAATAATCCGGCTGTTTTGGTGGCTCTTGCAGGACTTGCCATTACTATCTTCTTTGTCATTAAAGGGATTAAAGGAGGAATTATCCTCTCTATCTTGACAACAACTGTTCTTGCTATCGCAGTTGGTTTGGTAGATTTGTCTAGTATCGATTTTGCTAATAACCATGTTGGTGCAGCCTTTGAAGACTTGAAGACAGTCTTTGGTGCAGCTCTTGGTTCAGAAGGTTTGGGAGCTTTGATTTCAGATACAGCTCGCTTGCCTGAAACTCTGATGGCCATTCTTGCCTTCTCATTGACAGATATTTTTGATACAATTGGTACCTTGATCGGTACAGGTGAAAAAGTTGGTATTGTAGCGACAAATGGTGAAAATCACCAATCAGCTAAGTTGGACAAGGCTCTTTACTCTGACTTGATTGGTACTTCAATTGGTGCCATTGCAGGTACTTCAAACGTAACGACTTATGTTGAGTCTGCTGCTGGTATTGGTGCAGGTGGACGTACTGGTTTGACAGCCTTGGTTGTAGCTATCTGTTTTGCGATCTCAAGCTTCTTTAGTCCACTTCTAGCGATCGTACCAACAGCCGCTACAGCTCCAATCTTGATTATCGTTGGGATTATGATGTTGGCTAGCTTGAAAAATATCCATTGGGATGATATGTCTGAAGCGGTTCCTGCTTTCTTCACATCTATCTTTATGGGATTCAGCTACTCTATCACTCAAGGGATTGCAGTTGGTTTCTTGACTTACACTTTGACTAAGCTTGTTAAAGGTCAAGCTAAAGATGTTCATGTAATGATTTGGATTTTGGATGCCTTGTTTATCCTTAACTACATCAGCATGGCCTTATAATAGGATAACCCAGGGGGATTTTCCCCCTTTTTGAATACAAAGGAGATAGGTGATGAAAGAGAAAAATATGTGGAAAGAATTATTGAATCGTGCAGGTTGGCTGTTAATCTTTTTTCTGGCGACAATTTTATATCAGATTCCTATAGGGGTTACTGCTATTTTAACTTTAAATGCAGTACCACTGTTGCAGTCAGGACTGATAGTTGCTGGTATTTCGATTGTGATTCTGGTGCTGTTTATTATTGGAGCTCGTAAAACGCAGTTAGCAAGTTTTAATTTTTCTTTTTTTAGAGCGAAGGATTTGGCACGTTTGGGATTAAGTTATTTAGTCATTATCTGTTCAAATATACTTGGTTCCATTTTATTGCAACTATCAAATGAGACGACAACAGGGAATCAGTCTCAGATTAACGACATGGTTCAGAATAGTTCTCTGATTTCCAGTTTCTTCTTGTTGGCCTTGCTTGCTCCAATTTGTGAGGAAATCTTGTGCCGTGGGATTGTTCCTAAAAAGATTTTCCGAGGAAAAGAGAACTTGGGATTTATAGTCGGTACGATTGTGTTTGCTTTATTGCATCAACCAAGTAATTTACCTTCTTTATTGATTTATGGAGGAATGTCAACTGTGCTGTCTTGGACGGCTTACAAGACCCAACGTTTGGAAATGTCTATCTTACTTCACATGATTGTGAATGGGGTTGTTTTCTGTTTGCTGGCTCTAGTGGTGATTTTGAGTCGGACATTAGGGATTTCTGTTTAAGATTTTTGACAATTGCTTACTTGTTTCTACTGGGAAAAAGATGAATGCAATCGTGTCCATCTTTTTCTTTTTATGGTAAAATAGAGAAATAATATGATGAAAAGCCTTGAGGGAGTGACCGATATGTCAAGTAAAGCCAATCATGCAAAGACAGCTATTTGCGGAATTATCAATGTAACCCCAGACTCCTTTTCGGATGGTGGTCAATTTTTTGCTCTTGAGCAGGCACTTCAGCAGGCTCGTAAATTGATAGCAGAAGGGGCTAGTATGCTAGATATTGGTGGAGAATCAACTCGGCCGGGAAGTAGCTATGTTGAGATAGAAGAGGAAATCCAGCGTGTTGTTCCAGTGATTAAAGCTATTCGCAAGGAAAGTGATGTCCTTATTTCCATTGATACTTGGAAAAGTCAGGTGGCAGAAGCTGCTTTGGCTGCTGGTGCCAACCTAGTCAATGATATCACAGGACTCATGGGTGATGAAAAAATGGCCCATGTGGTAGCTAAGGCTGGAGCGAAAGTGGTCATCATGTTTAATCCCGTTATGGCTCGACCTCAGCACCCTAGCTCGCGCATATTCCCTCACTTTGGATTTAATCAAGCTTTTACAGAGGAAGAGTTAGCTGACTTTGAAAAATTGCCAATCGAAGAGTTGATGGAGACTTTCTTTGAACGAGCATTAGCTAGAGCAAATCAAGCTGGGATTGCACAAGAAAATATCCTGTTGGATCCGGGAATCGGCTTTGGTCTGACCAAGAAAGAAAATCTGCTTCTTTTACGGGACCTGGATAAACTACATCAGAAAGGTTATCCAATCTTTCTTGGAGTATCGCGCAAGCGATTTGTCATCAATATTCTAGAAGAAAATGGTTTTGAGGTCAATCCCGAGACAGAGCTCGGTTTCCGCAATCGAGATACGGCTTCGGCTCATGTAACTAGTATCGCTGCAAGACAGGGTGTAGAAGTGGTGCGCGTGCATGACGTAGCTAGTCACAGGATGGCAGTTGAAATTGCCTCCGCCATTCGTCTTGCTGATGAAGCGGAAAATCTAGATTTAAAACAATATAAATAAGATGAAAGAAATTGAAAACAATCAGTGGATTGCCAACTACCGGACGAACCAACCGCATTTTGGCTTGGAACGCATGGTGGAACTGTTAGCTTTGCGTGGCAATCCCCATCTCAAACTCAAGGTCATCCATATCGGAGGGACCAATGGCAAGGGGTCTACCATTGCTTTTTTGAAAAATATGCTAGAAAAGCTAGGGCTGAAAGTTGGTGTTTTCAGCTCGCCCTATCTTATTCATTACACAGACCAGATTAGCATCAATGGGGAATCTATCCCGGAAGCGAGACTAGAAGCTCTCATGGTAGACTATCAGTCTTTGCTGGAGGGGGAAGCGACTGCCAATTTGCAGGGAACAACCGAGTTTGAGATTATCACAGCCATAGCCTATGACTACTTTGCCTCCGAGCAAGTAGATGTGGCCATCATGGAAGTGGGTATGGGTGGACTTTTGGATAGTACTAATGTTTGCCAGCCCATTTTAACAGGTATCACGACCATTGGACTGGACCATGTAGCCCTACTTGGGGATACATTGGAAGCTATAGCAGAGCAGAAAGCTGGTATTATAAAACGAAGAGTTCCCTTGGTGACAGGTCGTATTGCTCCAGAAGCTTTGGCTGTGATTGACCGCATTGCGGAAGGGAAAGATGCGCCGAGACTTGCCTATGGGAAAGATTATCAAGTTAGTCACCAAGAGAGTGTGGTAACAGGTGAAGTCTTTGACTATACAAGTGTTGTCAGACAAGGTCGCTTCCAGACTGGCCTGCTTGGTTTGCACCAGATAGAGAATGCTGGGATGGCTATAGCTTTACTTGATACTTTTTGTCAAGAAGATGGTCGAGAGCTACCAGCTAATATCTTGATTGCTCAAGCTCTGGAAGAAACAAGATGGCCGGGGCGTCTGGAGGTCGTGTCAAGGAACCCCTTGATGATCTTGGACGGGGCCCACAATCCCCATGCTATCAAGGCTTTATTGGCAACCTTGCAAGAACGCTTTGCGGATTATCGTAAGGAAATCCTCTTTACTTGTATCAAAACCAAGGCCTTGGAGGATATGTTGGGCTTGCTGGGGGCCATGCCAGATACCGAGCTTACTCTGACACATTTTGACGATAGTCGGGCGACTGATCAAAACGTGCTGGAAGAGGCGGCTAAGTCTAGAAATCTCAGCTATCAGGGTTGGCAGGATTTTCTAGAGCAGAAATTGACAGATAAAAAAGAAGAGAAAAAAACAGTTAGGATTGTCACGGGTTCCTTGTATTTCTTGAGCCAAGTGAGGGCCTATCTGATGGAGAGGAAGAACGAAAATGGATACACAAAAGATTGAAGCAGCTGTAAAAATGATTATCGAGGCTGTCGGAGAGGACGCTAACCGCGAGGGCTTGCAGGAAACGCCTGCTCGTGTCGCTCGTATGTACCAAGAGATTTTTTCAGGTCTTGGTCAAACAGCAGAGGAACATTTGTCAAAATCCTTTGAGATTATCGACGATAATATGGTGGTAGAAAAGGATATCTTTTTCCATACCATGTGTGAACACCACTTCTTGCCATTTTATGGTAGAGCGCATATTGCCTACATTCCAGATGGTCGTGTAGCAGGTTTGTCTAAGCTAGCCCGTACGGTTGAAGTTTATTCGAAAAAACCACAAATTCAAGAACGATTGAATATCGAAGTAGCCGATGCCTTGATGGAGTATCTAGGTGCTAAAGGAGCCTTTGTTGTCATTGAGGCGGAACATATGTGTATGAGCATGCGTGGTGTCAGAAAACCAGGCACTGCAACCTTGACGACAGTAGCTCGTGGTCTATTTGAAACAGATAAGGACCTCCGAGATCAGGCTTATCGTTTAATGGGACTATAATACTCTTCGAAAATCAAATTCAAACCACGTCAGCTTCTATCTGCAACCTCAAAACAGTGTTTTGAGCAGCCTGCGGCTAGCTTCCTAGTTTGCACTTTGATTTTCATTGAGTATAAAAAGAATCCGCTTTGGGCGGATTTTTCTAGAAAGGACTAGTTATGGATCAACTGCAGATTAAGGATTTGGAAATTTTTGCCTATCATGGTATGTTCCCTAGTGAGAAAGAATTGGGGCAGAAGTTTGTTATTTCCGCAATCCTATCCTATGATATGACCAAGGCGGCTACAGACTTGGATTTAACAGCCTCTGTCCATTACGGAGAACTGTGTCAGCAGTGGACGACTTGGTTTCAGGAAACCACTGAGGACTTGATTGAAACGGTAGCTTACAAATTGGTAGAACGTACTTTTGAGACCTATTCTCTTGTCCAAGAAATGAAGCTGGAACTGAAAAAACCTTGGGCGCCAGTTCATTTGCCACTAGATACTTGCTCCGTAACAATTCATCGCCGCAAGAAACGAGCCTTTATTGCCCTAGGAAGCAATATGGGAGATAAACAAGCAAACTTGAAGCAAGCCATTGAGAACATGCGAGCTCGTCGTATCCATATTCTTAAAGAGTCTAGTGTCTTAACGACGGAGCCTTGGGGTGGTGTGGATCAAGATAGCTTTGTTAATCAAGTGGTTGAGGTTGAAACCTGGTTGCCGGCCCCAGTTCTATTAGAGACCTTGTTAGCCATTGAGTCAGAGATGGGACGGGTGAGAGAAGTACATTGGGGGCCTCGTTTAATTGATTTGGATTTGCTTTTTGTGGAGGATCAGGTCCTTTATACAGATGACCTTATTTTGCCTCATCCTTATATAGCGGAACGCCTTTTTGTCCTTGAATCCTTACAGGAAATTGCGCCTCATTTTATCCATCCTACATTAAAGCAACCTGTCCGTAACTTGTATAATGCTTTGAAAAAATAAAAAAACTCTAGTTTTCAGTAGTTTATAACTGAAGGCTAGAGTTTTTAAAATAGGTCATTTTCTTCTGGGAGGAGGATAGTCTCTCTACCGTCCATGTCTAAAACTAGGACTCTGGGGGGATAAAGAGGGTCGAAAGGGTGGTTGAAGTCAAAATCAATGGCTGTAGGGAGGTGTTGACTTGAGAAGTGGAAGGTAATTTTTCCTTGGTTATTGAGCAATTGAAACTCAAGTTCTTCTTCCAATTCAAAGACATTTTTTAAGAAGTGGTCGATGATATACCAAAAAGAGTCAATGACATCATCAGGCAAGCTGGTAACAATGCCAAAACTAGCTGACCGCATGTGGGTATTGGTAAAAGCCATATTTCTTCCCCCTTTCTTTTCCCTTATCATACAGCAAATAGGATTAAAAATCAAGAAAAGGTGATTTTTTCTTCATAAACATAGCTTTCTATGAAATTTTTTTCAAACAATCTTCAAAAAATACTTGAAAGTGTTTACAAATAGTGATAAAATGGAATAAGTAGAATCATGAAAACGAAATTTTCATACCGTCTCTTTTTTGGAGTCTCGTGAGGTATGATATAGAAAGGAAATGGAATGAATACAGACGATACAGTAACGATTTATGATGTCGCCCGTGAAGCAGGAGTTTCAATGGCGACGGTTAGCCGTGTAGTCAATGGCAATAAGAATGTAAAAGAGAACACCCGTAAAAAAGTGCTTGAGGTGATTGATCGTTTAGATTACCGTCCAAATGCTGTGGCGCGTGGTCTTGCGAGTAAAAAGACAACCACTGTCGGTGTGGTGATCCCAAATATTACCAATGGCTATTTCTCAATGCTTGCTAAAGGGATTGACGATATCGCTGAAATGTACAAGTATAATATTGTCCTTGCTAATAGTGATGAGGATGATGACAAGGAAGTTTCAGTTGTCAATACCCTGTTTTCTAAGCAAGTGGATGGTATCATCTTTATGGGGTACCACTTGACTGAAAAAATTCGTTCAGAGTTTTCTCGTTCTCGGACACCAGTTGTTCTTGCAGGAACTGTGGATGTAGAACATCAGCTTCCAAGTGTCAATATTGACTACAAACAAGCAACGATTGATGCAGTAACCTACCTTGCTAAAGAAAATGAGCGCATCGCTTTTGTTAGCGGTCCACTAGTGGATGACATCAATGGTAAGGTTCGTTTGGTTGGCTACAAGGAAGCCTTGAAAAAAGCAGGTATTTCTTATAGCGAAGGATTGGTATTTGAATCTAAGTACACTTATGAAGACGGTTATGCCTTGGCAGAACGCTTGATTTCATCAAATGCAACTGCAGCAGTTGTAACAGGTGATGAATTGGCAGCAGGTGTCTTGAACGGCCTTGCTGATAAGGGTGTGTCTGTGCCAGAAGAGTTTGAAATCATTACTAGTGATGATTCACAAATCTCACGCTTTACCCGTCCAAACTTGACAACTATTGCCCAACCTCTTTATGACCTTGGTGCTATTAGTATGCGTATGTTGACTAAGATTATGCACAAGGAAGAGTTGGAAGAACGTGAAGTTCTCTTACCTCATGGTTTGACAGAACGTCGCTCAACACGAAAACGTAAATAGAAAAAATCAGGGAATCGTGAAGATTTCCTGATTTGTTTTTAGAGGAGAGAATTATACTCAATGAAAATCAAAGTGCAAATTAGGAAGCTAGCAGCAGATTGCTCAAAGTACAGCTTTAAGGTTGTAGATAGAACTGACGAAGTCAGTAACCATACATACGGTAAGGCGACGTTGACGCGGTTTGAAGAGATTTTCTAAGAGACTTACCCTTCCATATAGTCTTTCAAAGCCTGTCCTGTTAGTCCGGCATTGAGGGCAATGAGGAGTTTCAAGCGGGCTTTTTGGGCGTTGAGTTCTTTAACAAAGAAGACACCAGATTTTTGCAACTGCACGCCTCCACCTTGGTAGGCATAGACAGGCTCAGCGATACCGTTAAAGCATCGCGAAACCAGGGCGACTGGGATTCCTTTTTGCAGAAGGCTTTCTAACTTTTGAGACGTTTCTTTGGGAATATTACCAGCTCCGAAGGCTTGGATAATCAAGCCGTCCAATTGTTCCAAATCCAGCATATCAATCAGCTCATCTGTCATACCTGCATAAGCCGAGATGATAGGGACTAAGCCTTGTATGTGATCAAGGTCAAAGCGAACACGAGGTTCAGCTGTTTTGAAGTAGAGGATTTCCCGCTTCGTAATCAGACCAAGTGGCCCATGTGTTGGGGTCTGGAAGGTGCCGACGTTGGTCGTATGCGTTTTGGTAACATACTTGGCAGCATGAATTTCATCGTTCATAACAACCAAAACTCCTTTATCAGCAGCTCTGTCATCGCTAGCTACCCGCAAAGCACTCAGATAGTTATAAACGCCATCACTACCAAGTTCGTTGGAGCTGCGCATGGCACCTGTTAGAACGATAGGCATATGGGGAACTTCCATGGTATCAAGGAAATAGGCTGTTTCCTCTAAAGTATCGGTCCCGTGTGTGATCACCACTCCATCGTAGTTATTCGCTTCCTCTTTGATTTTTTGGTAGAGGGACAGCATATGCTTGGGCTTGATATGGGGGCTTGGTAGATTAAAAAAGTCTAGGGCGTGGACTTGGATTCCTTCAAGAGGATTGGACACATGGTTCATGGGATTATCTGAACTCGTCACAACAGCGCCAGAAGCATCGGCTTGCATGGAAATAGTTCCGCCCGTATGTAAAACAAGGATTTTCTTAGGCATGATTTACTCACTCTTTCTGAAATGTGGTATAATCATTGTATCACAAAAGGGGAGATTGGGATAGGATGGAAGTCAAAGCTGTTTTTTTTGATATCGATGGAACCTTGGTCAACGATCGCAAGAGTGTTTTGAAATCCACTAAGGACGCGATTAAAATCGTCAAAGAACAAGGGGTACTTGTCGGCGTAGCGACAGGACGAGGACCTTTTTTTGTTAAGGAATTGATGGACGATTTGGATTTGGACTTTGCGGTAACCTACAATGGCCAGTATATCTTTACTAAAGACAGAGTCTTGTTCACGAGTCCTATTTCCAAGTTACATTTGCGTCAGCTAATTAGCTATGCTAAAAAAGAGGGTAAAGAGATTGCCCTAGGGACCAAGGATGCCATGCTGGGTTCTAAAATCATGTCCTTTGGTCTGGGTTCTTTTTCCCAACGAATCAGTCGCTTCGTTCCCTCTGTTTTAACTCGGACGGTGAGTCATTCCTTTAATCGTATGGTCAGCAAGGTTGTTCCCCAAAAGGAAGAAGACCTGCTTCATCTAATGAATCAGCCTATCTACCAAGTCTTGATGCTGATGACGCCAGAAGAATCTGAGAAGGCGGCAGCTGATTTTGAAGACTTGAAATTGACACGTAGCAATCCTTTTGCAGCGGATGTCATCAATCAAGGAAATTCTAAATTGGAAGGTATTCGTCGAGTTGGGAAAGAATATGGCTTTGATCTCAACCAAGTCATGGCCTTTGGTGACTCAGATAACGACCTAGAAATGCTGGCGGGTGTCGGTATGTCGGTCGCTATGGGAAATGGTAGTAGCAGTGTCAAGGAAGTTGCCAAGCACATCACTACCAGCAATCAGCAAGATGGAATCCACAAGGCCCTGGAACATTTTGGTGTTCTGGCCTCAGAAAAAGTCTTTGTCAGCCGTGACTATCATTTCAATAAGGTCAAGACCTTCCACCACATGATGGATGAACGAACCCAAGAAGAACCTCGAGCTTGGGATTTAGAAGGTGCAACCCACAGGGCTGGCTTTAAAATAGAAGAATTGGTGGAGTTTGTTCGGGCTGCCAGCCCTTCGGAAGAGGACTTTGGTCAAGCTCTATCGCAACTTCATCAAGCTCTTGATAAGGCAGCAGATAAAGTAGCTAAGAAGACGCCTGCCCAGCAAGATTTGGTGGGCCAGGTGGATGCCTTGATTGACACGCTTTACTTTACCTACGGTAGTTTTGTTTTGATGGGGGTTGACCCAGAACGTATTTTTGATATTGTTCATCAGGCCAATATGGGGAAAATTTTCCCAGATGGCAAGGCTCATTTTGATCCAGTGACTCACAAAATCTTAAAACCAGATGATTGGGAAGAAAAATATGCTCCAGAACCTGCTATTAAAAAGGAACTGCAGCGCCAGCTCAAGGCTTACGAACGCCATAAAGAGAGAAATAAACAGTAAACAAAAAGGAGCTCTGAGCTCCTTTTCTTGGTAATTATAAGGTTTTTTCTTGTTCTCTCACCACCAGCAAATCGACCTTAGCATGGCGGAGAATGTATTCAGATGAAGAACCGACCAAGAGGCGTTCAAAGGCGTTGAGACCTGTTGCACCAACGAGGATGAGGTCCACTTCCTCAGCATCGGGAATAGTACGTGCTAGTAGGGTCTTTGGATTTCCCATTTCAATGACAATATGAACATCTGCCACCCCAGCATCTTTAGCACGTTTTTCGTACTCTTTCATCAGACTTTCAGCGTCGACTTGGAGTTCTTCGTAAACTTCAGCATCAAAGGTGGATACGCTTTGGAGAGCGCGTGTGTCAATGACATGTGCGATGGTGAGTTTAGCATCGTTTCGTAGAGCAGAATGAACTCCCTTGACAAAAGCCAAGTCCGCTTCTTTAGAACCATCGATTGCGACCATGATATTTTGGTAACGTTGTGCCATAATGAAACCTCCTGAAATTTTCTTACTATTATTGTAAACCTT
This sequence comes from Streptococcus oralis subsp. dentisani, assembly GCF_002860905.1. GTDB lineage: Bacteria > Bacillota > Bacilli > Lactobacillales > Streptococcaceae > Streptococcus > Streptococcus oralis_BA. The sequence goes on from NZ_PKIG01000004.1 coordinate 33,471, forward strand.
TTCACTATAGAAGTAAAGCAAAAAAAGTATTTTTCAAAAGAATGTTAGCGCTTAAAATCTATATAAATATATGATAAAATAAAAGAAAGGATAGCAGGAAAGAAGTGAAGGGAGGGATAATGATGAAAAGCTCTTTTCAAAAATCAAATTTCCTTTATTATGGAATTATCCTAGTTTCAGTCTTGCTAGAAGTTATCATGATCTGGCAATTAGAGAGTCTGGTACCGTTTCTTTATCCAGGTTTTATCGGCTTTTTAGTCTTTCATGTACTCTACCATCTAATTTTATTCCTAGTTGCAAAACGAAGTGGGCGTTGGGATTACTTGATGATATGGGGACTTTTTCTCATGTTCAATCTTCTTTATGACTCCTTTTTAAGCTTGCTTTTTCTAGGTTTATCTTTTGGTATGTGATGTGACTTTCGCAAAATACCTGCTATCTCCCCTGTTTGCCCTCGCTTTTAGCGAGGCTTTTCTTCTATACGAAACTAGTAACACATTTCATACTCTTCGAAAATCAAATTCAAACCACGTCAACGTCGCCTTGCCGTACTCAAGTACAGCCTGCGGCTAGTTTCCTAGTTTGCTCTTTGATTTTCATTGAGTATCAGTAAACTTGTCGCATTTTCTTTCTAGTGGTATAATGTTACTATCCTGATGAATTGAGGAAACAAGATGAAAGAATATAACAAGTCTAGTAAGTTAGAGCATGTTGCTTATGATATCCGTGGTCCTGTTTTGGAAGAAGCCATGCGGATGCGAGCAAATGGAGAAAAGATTTTACGTCTGAATACAGGAAATCCAGCAGAATTTGGCTTTACAGCGCCAGACGAGGTCATTCATGACTTGATTATGAATGCGCGTGATAGTGAAGGTTACTCTGACTCAAAAGGGATTTTCTCAGCCCGTAAGGCCATCATGCAGTATTGCCAATTGAAGAAGTTCCCAAACGTGGATATTGATGATATCTACCTTGGAAATGGTGTCAGTGAGCTGATTGTCATGTCCATGCAGGGGCTTTTGGACAATGGAGACGAGGTATTGGTGCCAATGCCAGACTATCCTCTCTGGACAGCCGCTGTCAGTCTTGCTGGGGGAAATGCCGTTCACTATATCTGTGATGAAGCTGCAGAATGGTACCCAGATATTGACGATATCAAGTCAAAAATTACTTCCAATACTAAGGCGATCGTCCTTATCAATCCAAATAACCCAACTGGAGCCCTTTATCCTAAGGAACTCTTGTTGGAGATTATTGAGATTGCCCGTCAAAACGATTTGATTATCTTTGCGGATGAAATCTATGACCGCATGGTTATGGATGGACATGTGCATACGCCTGTGGCTAGTTTGGCACCAGATGTTTTCTGTGTCAGCATGAATGGTCTATCAAAATCTCACCGTATTGCTGGTTTCCGTGTGGGTTGGATGGTTTTGTCTGGACCTAAGACACATGTCAAAGGCTATATCGAAGGGCTCAATATGCTGTCCAATATGCGCCTTTGTTCTAACGTTTTGGCCCAACAAGTTGTACAAACTTCCTTGGGTGGCCACCAATCAGTTGATGAATTGCTCCTTCCTGGTGGACGAATTTACGAGCAAAGAAACTTCATCTACAATGCCATTCAAGATATTCCAGGTTTGTCTGCGGTTAAACCCAAGGCGGGACTCTATATCTTCCCAAAAATCGACCGCAATATGTACCGTATCGATGATGATGAGCAGTTTGTCCTTGATTTCTTGAAGCAGGAAAAGGTTCTCTTGGTTCATGGTCGAGGCTTTAACTGGCAGGAACCAGACCACTTCCGTATCGTTTACCTTCCTCGTGTTGATGAACTAGCCCAAATCCAAGAAAAAATGACTCGATTCTTAAAACAGTATCGTAGATAGGGCTTACATTCGAAAAAGCTGGAAACATTTGCCTAGAGCTATTGACAAAAGTGAAAGAATCAGATAGAATAGTAAAGTATGTTTAGTAACTGATCACTTTATAGCCGGCTAAACGAATACAAAATCTATGAGGAGGTATTCATCGTGAAACGTACTTATCAACCAAGTAAACTTCGTCGTGCGCGCAAACACGGATTCCGTAACCGTATGTCAACTAAAAACGGTCGTCGCGTATTGGCAGCTCGTCGTCGTAAAGGACGCAAAGTTTTGGCTGCATAATCCAAACGAACTATAACAAAAATCAGTAGGAACTCGAGTCTACTGATTTTTATTTTTGTAAAAAGTTCAAAAAGGCTTTATATTTTTGCTCAAATGGTGTATAATATTTCACATACTGTAAAAAATGGAGAATAATCATGAAGAAATCAAAAGTTATGCTTTTTGGAGCTATGGCTTTGACAGCAGGTCTAGCTCTAGCGGCATGCGGGTCATCCCAATCAAGCAATGCAGACAAGACATACTCTTATATCTTTGTCAGCAACCCTGATACCTTGGATTACATTACCTCTACACGAGACTCTACATCTAGTATCACAACCAACTTGATTGATGGTTTGTTGGAAAATGACCAGTATGGCAATCTCATCCCATCTATGGCTGAGTCATGGACAGTGTCAAAAGATGGCTTGACTTACACTTATAAGATCCGTCAGGGAGCTAAATGGTACACTTCTGAAGGAGAAGAGTATGCGGACGTAACCGCTCATGACTTTGTGACTGGTCTCAAGTATGCGGCTGATAAAAAGGCTGAAAACTTGTACTTGGTACAAGACTCTATCAAAGGTCTAGCAGACTATGTTGAAGGACAATCATCTGATTTTGGAACTGTTGGTGTTAAGGCAGTGGATGATTACACGCTACAGTACACCCTCAACCAACCTGAGACTTATTGGAACTCTAAAACAACAGCAAGTATCCTTAATCCTGTAAATGAAGCTTTCTTGAAGTCTAAGGGAGATGACTTTGGAAGTGTAACACCATCAAGTATCTTGTCAAATGGTCCTTACTTGTTTAAATCTTTCTCATCAAAATCTTTGATTGAGTTTGATAAAAACCCTAATTACTGGGATAAGGACAATGTTAAAATCGAGAAAGTGAAACTCTCTTTCTTTGACGGTTCTGACCAAGACAGCATTGCTAGAGGTTTCTTGGATGGTAACTATACTGATGGTCGTATCTTCCCAACAAGTTCAGTATTTGCTGAACTCAAGAAGGGCAATGAGGACAAGATTACCTATACACCGCAAAACTCAGTGACTTTCTATTATCTTTTCAACGTGAATCGTCAAAGCTACAAGCAGACGATGAAACAGTCTGATAAGGAAAAGACAGATTCACGCGCAGCTATGCAAAATAAAGATTTCCGTCAGGCTATCAACTTTGCCTTTGACCGTCATGCTTATGCAGCACAGACAAATGGTGAAGATGGAGCAGACCGTATCTTGCGTAACACAGTTACACCAAGTAACTTTGTCCAAGTTGGCGATAAGAACTTCGGTGACATTGTCAATGAAAAAATTGTCAACTACGGTAAAGATTGGGCAAATATCAACCTAAACGATGGTAAGCAAGCCTTCTTGAATCCTGAAAAGGCCAAAGAGAAGTTTGCGAAGGCCAAAGAAAGTCTGCAAGCACAGGGAGTAACTTTCCCAATTCATTTGGATATGCCAGTTGACCAGACTGCTAAGTTGGATGTGCAACAGGCTGGATCGTTCAAACAAACAGTGGAAGAAACCCTTGGTAAGGAGAATGTAGTCATTGATGTTATCCAACTTTCTCCAGACGAGAAGGATCAAGCTACATTCTTTGCAGATACAGCAGAACAAAAAGACTACGACATCGACATCTCAGGATGGGGTGGAGATTACTCAGATCCTAAGACTTACCTAGCTATCCTTGATCCAGAGACAGGTTCTCAGTTGAAAAACATGGGCTTGTCTGAAGGAAAAGACAAGGAAGTTAAGGACAAGATTGGTCTTTCTGACTATAAGAAACTCTTGGATCAGGCAGATGCGGAAATCACAGATACTAAAGCTCGCTATGAAAAATATGCTGAAGCCCAAGCTTGGTTGACAGATAGCGCCCTCTTCCTACCAGTTCAAAGTGGTGGAGCTAACCCAATCTTCCGTAAGACTGTACCGTTTACAGGCCCATTCTCATTCGTTGGGAATAAAGGAAATGCTGATAACTACAAATATGTTGAATTGCAAAAAGAGGCAGTAACTGCTAAACAGTACCAAGAACTCTATGAAAAATGGCTGAAAGAAAAAGCTGAGTCAAATAAAAAAGCTCAGGAAGATTTAGCTAACCATATTCAATGATATTCCTAGTCATGCTTTTCAGTAAAGTATAGTGAATGGATTCAGAAAAAGACCTTACCAGACGCTTTTGATTCTGGTAAGGCCTTTTCTTTATTCTTTTAAGTGGTAAGAGTAGCTAGCGACAACGACGTCTTGGTGCCAACGGAGGGCGTATTTGAGTTTGAGGCTCATTTGATTGTGTAGGATATTTTGCCAAGGTTTATTAGGGATAAACTGGGGTACCAGGACAGTGACTGTATAGTTCTTTTTCTGGGCATCCTCAGAGATCCGTTTGACATACTTAACAGTAGGGGTGATGATGTCGCGGTAGCTGGTTTTGATATTTTTCAGAGTAATGGTTGGGAAGTAATCGGCAAATTCTTGGAGAATTTCTTGATCTTTTTCTGCTGTTTCCTTAGTAGAAATGTGCATGGCTAAGACTTCATCACCAATACTTTGAGCGTAGTTAATGGCTCCAACACTTACACGGGTGACATTCCCTACTAGGACGAGAACTAGATTTCCATCGTAGGTACGTTTTTCGATGCCTTCATATAGTCGTAGTTGTTGGGCCACTTTTTGGTAATGACTGTGAATCGCCAAGAAGAGTAGGGTGAGTACGAGAATAATCGGGAAGAAAGGCCAGATATCACTGAGACGGAAAAAGAGCAGGATCAACACGATAGCGTAGCAAATGATAGCTCCAAGGATATTGGCAAGGGCAGGTTTTAAGAAATTTGCCCCTTTTTCTTTTTTCCAATGGCGAATCATCCCAGTCTGAGAAAGGGCAAAGGGAACGAAGACCCCGATAGTATAAAGAGGAATCAAGCGTTCGGTGTTGCCATTAAAAATGAGAAGAAGAATCATAGCCCCAAAAGCCAGAGTTAAAATTCCATTGGAGTAGCCTAGCCGGTCTCCTTTTTCCATAAAGAGATGGGGCATGTACTTGTTTTTAGCCATATTGTAAGCCAGCATAGGGAAGGCCGAAAAGCCAGTATTTGCAGCTACGGCCAAAATCAAGGCTGTGGAGAATTGGAAGATATAATAGCCAAGGTGACCTAAGAAGGAATTGCCAAGGATGCCTTGAGCCATCTGTGAAAGAATAGTTTCGCCGTGTTGAGGCATAATCCCCATCCAGTAGTTTAGGAAGGTGATACCAGCAAAAAGGAAACCTAAAATCAGTGACATAATGGTCAAGGTTTGAGCGGCATTCTTTTCTTTTGGAGACTTGAAAAAGGGAACGGCATTTGAAATAGCTTCAACCCCTGTCAGAGAGGCAGAACCACTGGTAAAGGCTCTTAGAATGAGAACGATAGACAGACTCGGTACAGCATGCCCGATAGGAGAAGTTGCCTGATAGCTGAGAGAGCCTGTCATTAGTTGAAAGATTCCATAGAGTAAGAGAAAGACAGTACTGATGATAAAGAGATAGACAGGAATCATCAGTGAACTGGCAGATTCTTTCAACCCCCGTAAATTCAAGAGCATAAGCAAGCAAACTAGAAAAATGGAGATGTGAAGGTTGTAAGGGTGGAGGACAGGGAGGGCTGCTGTGATAGCATCAGCTCCAGATGATACCGATACCGCCACAGTCAGCATGTAGTCAACCAGCAGACTACCTCCAGCGATCAAGCCTAGCTCGGGAGATAGATTTTCTCGAGTTACCATATAGGCCCCTCCTCCTTGAGGATAGGCATGGATGATTTGACGGTAGGAAACGGTCAGGCTGGCCAGAAGTAGGAGGACAAAAAGGCCGATAGGAAGACTCCACCATATAGCAAGAGGAGAGAGACTAGTCAAGACGAGGACTACTTGCTCAGGCCCATAGGCAATGGAAGATAGAGCGTCGCTTGACAACATGGCCAAGGCCTGCATTTTTCCCAGTAGTCCCCCTTCGCCTTCGGTTAAGGACTTGAGAGGACGACCGATAAAGGTCTGTTTTAATTTTGTAAACATGGTATTTTCCTTTTCTGAAAATTTCAATAAGTGCTATTATACTGCTTTGGAAAAATAGCGTCAAGAGACGACGATGGATTTTAGAATATTTTGTACGGATGAGGAGAGAGGGCAGTTTTTTGGTATAATAGAAGATAGAAAACGAGGTTAGAAGAGATGATTTTTGATACACATACACATTTGAATGTAGAAGAATTTGCGGGTCGTGAGGCAGAAGAAATTGCCTTGGCTGCTGAGATGGGTGTGACACAGATGAATATTGTTGGTTTTGATAAGCCGACGATTGAGCGTGCCTTGGAGTTGGTAGATGAGTATGACCAGCTCTATGCGACTATCGGTTGGCATCCGACAGAAGCAGGGACTTACACAGAGGAGATTGAAGCCTACTTGCTTGACAAGCTCAAGCATCCAAAGATAGTTGCCTTGGGTGAGATTGGATTGGACTACCATTGGATGACAGCGCCCAAAGAGGTGCAGGAGCAGGTTTTTCGTCGTCAGATTCAGTTATCTAAGGACTTGGATTTGCCTTTTGTTGTCCACACCCGTGATGCGCTGGAAGATACCTATGAGATTATCAAGAGCGAGGGAGTTGGCCCTCGAGGTGGCATTATGCATTCTTTCTCAGGGTCTCTTGAATGGGCAGAGAAGTTTGTCGAACTTGGCATGACCATTTCCTTCTCAGGAGTGGTGACTTTTAAGAAAGCAACTGACATCCAAGAAGCAGCTAAAGAGTTACCTTTGGACAAGATTTTGGTGGAAACGGATGCGCCTTACTTAGCACCTGTACCCAAGCGTGGTCGCGAAAACAAAACAGCCTATACTCGCTATGTAGTGGACTTTATCGCCGACTTGCGTGGTATGACGACAGAAGAGCTAGCGGTAGCAACGACTGCAAATGCAGAACGAATTTTTGGATTGGACAGCAAGTAATGAAAGAAAAAATTTCTCAAGTCATCGTGGTTGAAGGTCGCGATGATACGGCCAATCTCAAACGCTATTTCGATGTAGAGACCTATGAGACACGAGGTTCTGCCATCAATGATCAGGATATAGAGCGGATTCAACGTCTGCACCAACGTCATGGAGTCATTGTCTTTACAGACCCAGATTTTAATGGGGAGCGGATTCGTCGCATGATTATGACGGCCATCCCAACAGTTCAGCATGCCTTCCTCAAACGAGATGAAGCTGTTCCCAAGTCCAAAACCAAGGGACGTTCTCTGGGAATCGAACATGCCAGCTATGAAGATCTGAAAACGGCTCTAGCTCAGGTGACAGAACAATTTGAACATGAGAGTCAGTTTGACATCAGTCGTAGCGACTTGATTCGCCTTGGTTTTCTAGCAGGGGCAGATAGCCGTAAGCGCAGAGAATATCTAGGAGAGGCTCTTCGAATCGGCTATTCCAACGGCAAGCAACTCCTCAAACGCCTAGAGTTGTTTGGGGTTACCTTGGCAGAAGTGGAAGAAGCTATGAAATCTTATGAGAACAGCTAAGCAGACCCCAAATGTAAGGGGAATGTGTTACAATAGTAGTAACAGATAATAGAAAAGAGAATAGATGAGAATTGCAGATTATAGCGTGACCAAGGCAGTGCTGGAGCGTCACGGTTTTACCTTTAAAAAGTCCTTTGGGCAAAATTTCTTGACGGATACCAATATCCTTCAAAAAATCGTGGATACGGCTGAGATTGATGACCAGGTCAATGTCATCGAAATCGGGCCAGGGATTGGTGCCTTGACGGAGTTTCTGGCTGAGCGTGCGGCTCAGGTCATGGCCTTTGAAATTGACCACCGTTTGGTGCCGATTTTGGCAGACACCTTGCGTGATTTTGATAATGTGACCGTTGTCAACGAGGATATTCTCAAGGTTGACTTGGCGCAGCATATCCAGAATTTTAAAAATCCTGACCTGCCAATCAAGGTAGTGGCTAATTTGCCTTACTACATCACAACGCCTATTCTCATGCACTTGATAGAGAGTGGGATTCCTTTTAGTGAGTTTGTCGTCATGATGCAAAAAGAAGTGGCAGACCGCATCTCCGCTCAACCCAATACCAAGGCTTATGGTAGCTTGTCGATTGCGGTGCAGTACTACATGACTGCCAAGGTTGCCTTCATCGTGCCTCGTACGGTCTTTGTGCCAGCGCCAAATGTGGATTCGGCTATCTTGAAAATGGTGCGTCGTCCAGAGCCAGCTGTAGCAGTAGAAGACGAGAACTTCTTCTTTAAGGTTTCCAAGGCAAGTTTCACTCATCGTCGCAAGACCTTATGGAATAACTTGACAGGTTACTTTGGCAAGACTGAAGAGGTCAAGGACAAGCTGACTAAGGCTTTGGACCAAGCAGGCTTGTCACCAAGTGTGCGTGGGGAAGCTCTCAGCTTGGCAGAGTTTGCCAGCCTAGCAGATGCACTTAAAGGGCAAGGACTCTAAGATGCAGGGACAAATCATTAAAGCCTTGGCTGGGTTCTACTATGTAGAGAGTGATGACCAAGTCTATCAAACACGCGCGCGTGGGAATTTCCGTAAAAAAGGCCATACCCCTTACGTTGGGGATTGGGTAGATTTCTCTGCCGAGGAAAATTCAGAGGGCTATATCCTCAAGATTCATGAACGGAAAAACAGTCTGGTCCGTCCGCCTATTGTCAATATTGACCAAGCCGTTGTCATTATGTCCGTTAAAGAACCTGACTTTAATAGCAACTTGCTGGATCGTTTCTTGGTTCTTTTAGAGCATAAGGTCATTCATCCTATCGTCTATATTTCCAAGATGGACTTACTGGAAGATGGGGGAGAACTGGATTTTTACGAGAAGACTTATCGTGCTATTGGTTACGATTTTGTGACTAGTAAAGAGGAACTCTTACCCTTGTTGACAGCCAAAGTGACAGTCTTTATGGGGCAGACAGGTGTTGGGAAGTCAACCCTACTTAATAAAATTGCACCTGACCTCAATCTAGAGACGGGAGAAATCTCTGATAGTCTAGGCCGTGGTCGCCATACTACTCGAGCTGTTAGTTTTTACAATCTCAATGGTGGCAAAATCGCAGATACACCAGGTTTTTCGTCGCTAGATTATGAAGTATCAAGTGCTGAAGAGCTAAACCAGGCCTTTCCGGAGATTGCTAGTGTCAGTCGCGACTGTAAGTTCCGTACTTGTACGCATACTCATGAACCATCTTGTGCAGTGAAACCAGCAGTAGAAGAGGGCATCATTGCCACCTTCCGTTTTGACAACTACCTGCAATTCCTCAGTGAGATTGAAAATCGCAGAGAAACTTATAAAAAAGTCAGCAAAAAAATTCCAAAATAAGGAGAAACCTATGTCTCAATACAAGATTGCTCCGTCAATTCTGGCAGCAGATTATGCCAACTTTGAACGTGAAATCAAACGTCTAGAAGCAACTGGTGCAGAATATGCCCATATCGATATCATGGATGGTCACTTTGTACCACAAATCAGTTTTGGTGCAGGTGTGGTCGAAGCTCTTCGACCTCATAGCAAGATGGTCTTTGACTGCCACTTGATGGTAGCTAATCCAGAGCATCATTTAGAAGACTTTGCGCGTGCAGGTGCGGATATCATCAGTATCCATGTGGAAGCAACGCCTCATATTCATGGTGCCCTCCAAAAAATTCGTTCACTCGGTGTCAAACCATCAGTTGTCATCAATCCTGGTACGCCTGTTGAAGCCATCAAGCACGTCCTTCATCTAGTTGACCAAGTTTTAGTCATGACAGTTAACCCAGGCTTTGGTGGGCAAGCCTTTTTGCCTGAAACCATGGATAAGGTCCGTGAGTTGGTTGCCCTTCGTGATGAAAAAGGCTTGAACTTTGAAATCGAAGTCGATGGCGGGATCGATGATCAAACCATTGCTCAAGCCAAAGAAGCTGGTGCGACCGTTTTTGTAGCAGGTTCCTATGTCTTTAAGGGAGATGTCAATGAGCGAGTACAAACTCTCAGAAAACAACTGGACTAAGGTTGCCGTTTTTGCTGGTGGAGACCGTGGTCATTATCGGACAGATTTTGATTGCTTTGTCGGTGTGGATCGAGGCTCGCTCTGGGTCTTGGAGGAAAATCTACCTCTTGCTCTAGCAGTCGGAGATTTTGATTCTGTGACGGAAGAAGAGCGACAGGTGATTCAAAAACGTGCCCAGTATTTTGTCCAAGCCCGACCAGAAAAGGATGATACCGATTTGGAATTGGCTCTCTTAACCATCTTTGAACAAAATCCTCAGGCTCAGGTCACTATTTTCGGTGCTTTGGGTGGCCGTATTGACCATATGCTGGCCAATGTTTTTCTGCCTAGCAATCCCAAGTTAGCTCCCTATATGCGTCAGATAGCGATTGAGGATGGGCAAAACTTGATTGCCTATTGTCCAGAAGGGATTAGTCGGCTAGAACCTCGTTCAGACTACGACTATCTTGCCTTTATGCCGGTTCGGGATAGCCAGCTGACCATTCTTGGTGCCAAGTATGAGTTGACAGAGGAAAATTTTTTCTTTAAAAAAGTGTACGCTTCTAACGAATATATAGATAGGGAAGTTTCGGTGACTTGCCCAGATGGCTATGTGGTCGTGCTGCATAGCAAGGACAGGAGGTAGGATGGAAAGTTTACTTGTTCTATTATTGATTGCCAACCTAGCTGGCATTTTTCTGATTTGGCAAAGGCAAGATAAGCAGGAAAAACATCTCAGCAAGAGCTTGGAGGATCAGGCAGATCACTTGTCAGACCAGTTGGATTACCGCTTTGAACAAGCCAGACAAGCCAGCCAGCTAAATCAAAAAGATTTGGAAGTGGCTGTCAGCGACCGTTTGCAAGAAGTACGAATCGAATTGCACCAAGGCCTGACGCAAGTCCGTCAAGAAATGACAGACAATCTCTTGCAAACTAGAGATAAGACCGACCAACGTCTGCAAGCCTTGCAGGAATCCAATGAGCAACGGTTGGAACAAATGCGCCAAACGGTCGAAGAAAAACTAGAAAAGACCTTGCAGACACGCTTGCAAGCTTCCTTTGAGACGGTTTCTAAACAACTAGAGTCTGTCAATCGAGGTTTGGGAGAAATGCAGACAGTTGCCCGTGATGTCGGAGCCCTCAACAAGGTTCTCTCTGGAACCAAGACACGAGGGATTCTGGGAGAATTGCAACTGGGGCAAATCATCGAAGATATTATGACACCTGCCCAGTACGAAAGAGAATACGCAACGGTTGAAAACTCTAGTGAACGAGTGGAGTATGCCATCAAGTTACCTGGACAAGGCGACCAGGAATACGTCTACTTACCGATTGACTCTAAGTTTCCACTGGCAGATTATTACCGCTTAGAAGAAGCATATGAAGCGGGTGACAAGGACGAGATCGAACGCTGTCGTAAGTCGCTCCTAGCCAGTGTCAAACGCTTTGCCAAGGATATCAGGAGCAAGTACATAGCACCGCCTCGGACGACCAATTTTGGAGTTTTGTTTGTTCCGACAGAAGGTCTCTATTCAGAAATCGTCCGCAATCCGGTCTTCTTTGATGATTTGAGACGTGAGGAGCAGATTATTGTCGCAGGTCCAAGTACCCTGTCAGCTCTCCTCAATTCCCTATCAGTTGGTTTCAAAACTCTCAATATTCAAAAGAGTGCAGACCATATCAGTAAGACCCTAGCCAGTGTCAAGACAGAGTTTGGCAAGTTTGGTGGTATTCTGGTTAAGGCACAAAAACACCTCCAACATGCCTCTGGCAATATTGATGAATTATTAAACCGTCGTACCACAGCTATCGAGCGGACGCTCCGTCACATTGAGTTGTCAGAAGGTGAGCCTGCGCTTGATCTACTCCATTTCCAAGAAAATGAGGAAGAATATGAAGATTAGTCACATGAAAAAAGATGAGCTGTTTGAAGGCTTTTACCTAATCAAGTCAGCTGACCTGAGACAAACTCGCGCTGGGAAAAACTACCTAGCTTTTACCTTCCAAGATGATAGTGGCGAGATTGAAGGGAAACTCTGGGATGCCCAACCTCATAACGTTGAGGCCTTTACCGCAGGTAAGGTTGTCCACATGAAAGGACGCCGAGAAGTTTATAACAACACCCCTCAAGTCAATCAAATTACCCTCCGCTTGCCTCAGCCTGGTGAACCCAATGATCCAGCTGATTTCAAGGTCAAGTCGCCAGTTGATGTCAGGGAAATCCGTGACTACATGTCGCAAATGATTTTTAAAATTGAAAATCCTGTTTGGCAACGGATTGTTCGAAAGCTCTACACCAAGTATGATAAGGAATTTTACTCCTATCCAGCTGCCAAGACTAATCACCATGCCTTTGAAACGGGTTTGGCTTATCATACGGCGACCATGGTGCGTTTGGCGGATGCTATTAGCGAAGTCTATCCTCAGCTCAATAAGAGCCTGCTCTATGCAGGGATTATGCTGCATGACTTAGCTAAAGTCATCGAGTTGACGGGACCAGACCAGACCGAATACACAGTTAGAGGCAATCTCCTTGGGCATATCGCTCTGATTGATAGTGAAATTACCAAGACAGTGATGGAACTCGGCATCGATGATACCAAGGAAGAAGTCGTTCTGCTTCGTCACGTAATCCTTAGTCACCATGGCTTACTTGAGTATGGAAGTCCAGTCCGTCCACGCATTATGGAAGCAGAGATTATCCATATGATTGACAATCTGGATGCTAGCATGATGATGATGTCAACAGCTCTTGCTTTGGTAGATAAAGGAGAGATGACCAATAAAATCTTCGCTATGGACAATCGTTCCTTCTATAAACCAGATTTAGATTAACAATTTAAGAAAAATGAGCATTTTTTAGGATAAGAATGTTCGTTTTTTTATGTGAATATGGTATAATAAGTAAAAGACAAAAATGAATACTCTTCGAAAATCTCTTCAAACTAGGGTAGCATCGCCTTGTCGTATGTATATATGTAGTTATATTACAGACCTTGTCAGTTCTATCGACAATCTCAAAACAGTGTTTTGAACCACCAGCGACCAGCTTTCTAGTTTGCTTTTTGATTTTTTGAATAAAAATGGAATAGGAAATAGAAATGAAATTAAGAAGAAGTGATCGGATGGTTGTCATTTCCAACTATTTGATTAATAATCCTTATAAACTAACTAGTCTCAATACTTTTGCTGAAAAGTATGAATCTGCTAAATCATCCATCTCAGAAGATATCGTGATTATCAAACGTGCCTTTGAGGAAATCGAAATTGGTCACATCCAGACTGTAACTGGGGCTGGCGGAGGTGTTATCTTTACACCGTCTATTTCGAGTCAGGATGCTAAGGAAATGGTTGAAGACTTGCGTGCCAAGTTGTCAGAAAGTGACCGTATCTTGCCAGGTGGTTATATCTACCTGTCTGATTTGCTTAGCACACCAGCTATCTTGAAAAATATTGGTCGCATTATTGCCAAGAGCTTTATGGACCAAAAAATTGATGCGGTTATGACAGTAGCGACTAAGGGTGTTCCTCTTGCAAATGCAGTTGCCAATGTACTCAATGTTCCCTTTGTTATTGTGCGCCGTGACCTGAAAATTACAGAAGGTTCAACTGTCAGCGTCAACTATGTATCCGGTTCAAGTGGTGACCGTATTGAGAAAATGTTCCTTTCAAAACGTAGTCTCAAGGCAGGTAGCCGTGTCTTGATTGTGGATGATTTCTTGAAAGGCGGCGGAACTGTCAATGGGATGATCAGTCTCTTGCGTGAGTTTGATTCGGAATTGGCAGGTGTAGCGGTCTTTGCAGACAATGCTCAAGAAGAACGAGAAAAGCAGTTTGACTACAAGTCACTCTTGAAGGTAACCAATATTGATGTCAAGAACCAAGCCATCGATGTTGAGGTTGGCAATATCTTTGACGAAGACAAATAAGAGATAGAACTAAAGGTTGGAACGATTGTCCCAGCCTTTCTTTGCAAATAGAATAGAAGGAAACTTATGAAAACACCATTTATCAATAAAGAAGACTTAGAAAAGATTGTTGACGAGTTCCCAACTCCCTTTCACTTGTATGATGAAAAGGGAATTCGTGAAAAGGCAAGAGCCGTCAACCAAGCATTTTCATGGAACAAGGGCTTTAAGGAATATTTTGCAGTTAAGGCTACTCCAACACCAGCTATTTTGAAAATTCTCCAAGAGGAAGGCTGTGGTGTGGACTGCTCTAGTTATGTGGAGCTTTTGATGAGCCATAAACTGAATTTCCCTGGTTCTGAGATTATGTTCTCTTCAAACAACACGCCAGACATGGAATACGCCTATGCGCGTGAATTGGGTGCGACCATTAACTTGGATGCCTTTGAAGATATTGAACATCTAGAGCGTGCAGCAGGCATTCCAGAAATTATCTCTTGTCGTTACAATCCTGGAGGCGTTTTTGAACTGGGGACAGACATTATGGACAATCCTGGAGAAGCCAAGTTTGGTATGACCAAGGACCAGCTCTTTGAAGCTTTTGCCATCTTGAAGGAAAAAGGAGCCAAGACTTTTGGGATTCACTCCTTCCTAGCGTCCAATACCGTGACCCATCTCTATTATCCAGAGTTGGCGCGTCAGCTTTTTGAATTGGCTGTTGAAATCAAGGAAAAGTTGGGCATTTCGCTAGACTTTATCAATCTTTCCGGCGGTATTGGGGTCAATTATCGTCCAGACCAGGAGCCAAATGATATCGCTTTGATTGGTGAGGGGGTTCGTAAGGTGTATGAAGAGGTCCTTACGCCAGCAGGTCTTGGTCAGGTCAAGATTTTTACCGAATTGGGTCGTTTTATGTTAGCCCCTCACGGTGCTTTGGTTACAAGAGTCACTCATAAGAAGAAAACCTACCGTACCTATCTAGGTGTGGATGCATCAGCAGTCAACCTCATGCGTCCAGCTATGTACGGAGCTTATCATCACATTACTAACGTGACCCATCCAGATGGACCAGCTGAAGTGGTAGATGTGGTTGGGTCACTCTGTGAAAACAATGATAAATTTGCAGTGAATCGCGAACTGCCTCATACAGAAATCGGTGATTTGCTGGTAATTCATGATACAGGTGCTCACGGTTTTTCAATGGGCTACCAGTATAATGCCAAACTTCGTTCTGCGGAAATCCTTTATACCGAAGAAGGTAAAGCCCGTCAAATCCGCCGTGCAGAGCGCCCTGAGGACTACTTTGCAACCTTGTATGGCTTTGATTTTGAAGAATAAAATGATAAGTAATTGAAAATGAAATTGAAAAACAGATTGCTTTCTAAAAAATAGGCAAAAATCTTGTTTTTCCTTCAAGTCGTGATATAATAAAACTATAAAACGTTTTCAAGGAAGGTAACGATATGTCTGAAGAAACAATTGATTATGGACAAGTGACAGGAATGGTGCATTCGACAGAAAGCTTTGGGTCAGTAGATGGGCCTGGTATTCGCTTTATTGTCTTTTTGCAGGGCTGTCACATGCGTTGCCAGTATTGCCATAACCCGGATACTTGGGCTATGGAGTCCAATAAGTCACGTGAACGGACGGTAGATGATGTCTTGACAGAAGCCTTGCGCTACCGCGGTTTCTGGGGAAATAAGGGTGGGATTACAGTCAGTGGAGGAGAAGCCCTCTTGCAGATTGATTTCCTGATTGCCCTCTTCACTAAGGCTAAGGAACAAGGAATCCACTGTACCTTGGACACCTGTGCCCTTCCATTCCGTAATAAACCACGTTACCTTGAGAAGTTTGACAAACTCATGGCTGTCACTGACTTGGTTCTCTTGGATATCAAGGAAATCAACGAAGAACAGCACAAGATTGTTACTAGCCAAACCAATAAAAATATCTTGGCTTGTGCCCAGTATCTATCAGATATTGGAAAACCTGTCTGGATTCGCCACGTGCTAGTTCCAGGATTGACAGACAGAGACGATGACCTGATTGAACTTGGGAAATTCGTCAAGACCCTCAAAAATGTTGATAAGTTTGAAATTCTGCCTTATCACACTATGGGTGAGTTCAAATGGCGTGAATTGGGAATTCCTTATTCACTCGAAGGGGTTAAACCACCAACAGCAGATCGCGTCAAGAACGCTAAAAAACTCATGGATACCGAAAGTTATCAAGACTATATGAAACGTGTACATGGATAAAAAAGAAGCCTGATGGAAACATCGGGCTTTTAAGTTTACACAAATCTAGATAATTAAATGAAACAAAATTTTATACTCTTCGAAAATCTTTTCAAACCACGTCAGCTTTATCTGCAACCTCAAAGCAGTGCTTTGAACAACCTGCGGCTAGCTTCCTAGTTTGCTCTTTGATTTTCATTGAGTATTAAATCTTTTTTACTCTCTAAATTCTGAAAAAAATCCGAAAATGAATGTGTAAGATATAGTTACCTTTAGTAATATTAAATAGAATAGGAGAACATCTATGGAACAAAGTATTACCATTAAAAATTTATGTAAGTCGTATGGGCAAACTCAAATTTTAAAAGATATTTCTTTTGAAGCAAAAGCAGGTAGAGTGACTGCTTTCCTAGGTCCAAATGGAGCTGGAAAAAGTTCAACCTTACGTATTTTATTAGGATTAGACAAAGCAACATCTGGTCTTACTAAAATTGGAGATCAAACTTATAAGGAATTAAAATTTCCTCTAAAAACTGTAGGAGCTTCATTTGACAGTGTAGGTGCTCCTGATGATCGGACTGTTTATCAACATTTGAAAATTGTTGCTGCTAGTAATGGGATATCCAGTCAGCGAATTGAGCAAGTCTTGGATATGGTGGATATTAGTCATAAGAAAAAATCTAAAATTGGGAAATTATCATTAGGAGAAGGACAACGCTTGGGAATTGCAACAGCTCTATTAGGAAATCCTCAATATCTGATATTGGATGAACCGACTAATGGGTTGGATCCAAGAGGAATTCGGTGGTTTAGAGAGTTTATAAAAAAACAAGCTCAAGAAGGGAAAACAGTCTTGCTATCATCTCATATATTATCGGAAGTGGAAGCAGTAACAGATGATGTAGTTATCATAAATAAAGGAAAAGTTCTTATAAAAGGGACTTTACAAGAAGTGATGAAAAATCTTTCTTCACTAGAAGAAGTCTTCTTTAGTTTGACAGAAGGAGGAAAGTGACATGGCACTTATTTACTCTCTTCATTCTGAAATATTGAAATTATTTTATAAGAGAGCTACTCATATTGTACTATTCTTGATACTCGTATTTCAAACATTTTTAGCAAATATTGGTGCTTCTCAAATTGTTTCAGTTGGTATCCATGCTACACCAGAGACAAATCCAGATTTAGCAGAAGCCATACCTCCTATTGAATTTTTAGGTTTTGATGTCACTTTATTTGGTGTTTTTATTATGATTATCCTAGGTTCAATTTATGGAGCCGAGGAGTATAAATGCTCTGCTATTCGTACAAGCCTCCTCTCTATTACAAATCGAAGTACTTTCCTAGTTTCAAAAACATTAGTTTGGCTTGTATTTTCTTTTTTCATTTCCTTTCTGTCAATATTCCTTACGATTAACATGACACATTATGTTTTAGGACAAGATGGCTTATTGCTTTTTTCACTAAATGGAACAGTTTGGTTCTATATATTTTTAGCCAGTATAGCTTGGACTTTGTTGGGACTGCTAGCCTATATTATGGCTTTGACATTTAAAACATCCATTGTTCCTCTATTATTTTTGCTTCCCCAAGTCTACAATTTAGGAACATTCTTAGCAAACTATATATCGGTTGCAAAATTTCTTCCAGTTGCATTGGGGCAAGGATTGATTGCTACATCTCCTCAAATTTTAGAACATAATAGTTTACAAAATATTTTATTTTTACTTTGTTGGAACTTCTCATTCTTGGCTTTAGCAATTTACCGCTTACTCAAGTCAGATATCGGAGGAGGTGAATAAGTTGAAAGAACAACTTAAAAGTGAGTATCTCAAGTTTATGATGAATCCTTGGCACTGGTTGATTGTAGGTGCTCTATTACTGTGTGTTCCGGCGATGGTTGTTTTTTTAAATAGTAAGCCAGACCAGTTGACTCTACAGTTTGTTTTGGAACAGCTACTGCAAAGTCTCTATTTAGGACAGGCAGGTTTCGTTAGTCTAGCGGTTCTATTTATAGGTCAAGAATTTACAGGATCTAGCCTTCGTACCAGTTTTCTTACATGTCCAAATCGTTTGAAATTTATAATCTGTAAACTAGCTATTGTATTATGTGTGGAAATTGTATTATTGGTCGCTGTAATATCATTATGTATACTAATCACCCAAGGATACTACAATATCAATCTTTTGAGCGATATTAAAAATGTTCTGACAATCCTATTTCCAGCATGTATTTCTATTCTAACCTTCTCTCTTTTAAGTGGTATTTTTGTATTTATTTCCCAGTCTTTTATCTTAATTTTGGGAATCAGTTTATCCCTTTTATTGGGGTTGGGACAAATGTTACTACAATTCAGTTCTTTTTTTAGAAATTTACCATTACTAGCTAGTATGAATTGTTTTTATACCCATCCCTTGTCGCTTTATTATCCAGTGTGGCAAGGCTTAGGGATACAAATAGTTTGGTTATTAATTGTTTTTCTATTTGCTACATTGATACTTATAGGAAAAAATGTACGCTAAAGACAGGGGATATCCTGTCTTTTTCTCAGTTAGTGCTATAATATATTCAGGAGGGTGAGTTATGGCTTATAAAATTTTGGTTGTAGATGATGATCTTGCTATTCTTCGCCTAATAAAAAAAGTACTAGAATATGAAAAATATGAAGTAGTCATACGAAATAAGATAGAAGAGATTGATCTTTGTGATTTTACAGGCTTTGACTTGATTCTATTAGATATTATGATGCCTGTTAGTGGTTTAGAGATCTGTCAGATGATTCGCGAACAGATAACTGTTCCTATCTGTTTTATAACTGCTAAGGATATGGATGAAGATTTAGTAGCTGGAATTAATGCAGGTGCTGATGATTATATTATGAAGCCCTTTAGTATGCAAGAATTGTTAGCACGTGTTAAAATGCACTTGCGTCGTGAAGAACGGAATAAAGGAAATGTTCATCAAATAAAGATTGGGAAGCTTATACTATATACGGATAGTAAGGAACTATTTGTAAACGATGATAAGATTGCTCTGACAAGGAGGGAATTTGACATAGTGAATCTTTTGGCAAGCACCCCAAGTAAAATATATTCTATTGAGGAAATTTATAATTATCTATATCCACAAAGTTCAGAAGCTCTTTTACGTTCGGTTTCAGAGTACATTTATCAAATTCGTCAAAAGCTGAAACCTTATCAATTAAATCCAATTAAAACCTTGTACGGTGGAGGATATCAATGGGTAGAATCAAAAGTTTTAGACAATTAATTCGAGAAACCTGTTGGAGAATTATTTGGCAGTTTAGTCTTGGCTTACTAATGGCCTATCTTATTCCCTTAGCTTCAGTATCTATACAAATAAATGAAGATGGGAAACCTTTAAACAATAGTGGTGTTCTATCAATCTTTTTTAATGTGTCATCATGGATATATATTTGTGTTTTATTGATTATTCTAATAAGTTATCACATTGGAAAATTGTTGAAAAAACTGAGTTATGAAATGACTTTGATTTATGAAAATAGTATGTGGTTGGAGAGGGAATGTACAGAAAGTTTAACGGTTAAAGAATTTCGTGAGACAGGAAATCGGATTATTGTGATGCAAGATAGAATTCGACAATTAATAGTTGATGAGAAACAGCAGAAAGAAGATTTGATGTTTCAGGTTTCAGCAGCTTCTCATGATTTAAAAACTCCCTTAACCATTATTAGGGGAAATGTGGAATTTTTGCAGACGATAACTGAAAACGACCAATCTCAAGAATGCTTAGCAGATATAGAAAGAGCTAGTCAACAGTTACTAGATTATTTCAATCAATTGATTCACTATTCTAAAACCTATTATGATGATGAGACAGGCTGGGAGGAATATTCCTCTTCAGATTTTATCAAGGAATTAGAGAAAGAAGTTTCTTTTTTGATAAAAAATCAGATGAAGTTTTCTTTTGAACAAAATGTGAAAGGAACTGAAAACTATTATATAAATCCATCTCTTCTGATTCGTGCAATACAAAATATTTTAACAAATGCTTTGGAGTATGCAGATAAACAGAATCCTAAAATTAAAATTAGAGTAGAGCAAGAGGGGAAGGAATTGAAAATAGGTATATGGAATAATGGTTCGGAATTTCCAGAGGAAGTTTTAACTCATTTTGGGAAGCTCTTTTATCGTATGGATAAAGCTAGATCGTATAAAGAGCAACATTATGGTATTGGACTTAGTTTTGTATGTAGAGTTGCAAGACTACACAAAGGCCGAGTTGAGCTTAGAAATAGAGACGATGGAGCAGAAGTTTTAATAACTGTGAATTGTATTAAATCATAGTGATTTACTTGTTAATTTATGATTGAATAGTTTTTATATGTGAGCTTTTAAACTATTTAACTTTTTCGACTAGTATAAGATGTAACGGTAGATAATAAAAACGAATGAATGATATCTAGTTGATGAAAACTATTTATCATTCATTCGTTTTTTAATTATTGGATAATTTACGTAGCTTTATCTCGAACGTTGTTTTCCAGCGTTGCGATTTTTGTGTTTTTTCTTGCTTGTGATAGCAGTTGGTTGTTCAGGGGTAACGTCTTTTCGTCCACTTGGTTTAGAGAAAGCACTTGCTTTTGGTGGGTTCTTGGCTAGTTCTTCACGGACTTTTTTGCGAAGTTTTGGACGAACGATATAGTTGACGATAAACTGTTGGAGAATCATCATGAAACCACCGACAACCCAATAAAGTGTGACACTAGCTGGTGAGATGAGGGAGAAGCCGGCAATCATGACTGGGCTCACGTAAGCCATTTTCTTGATTTGATCTCTTTGCGTTTCATCTTCTACTCCGTGAAGTGAAAGGAGTGATTGAAGATAGTAAAGGACACCAGCGCAGGCAGCTAAAATCATACTTGGAGAGCCTAGAGGAATTCCTAGGTAACTTGCTTGAGCAACACCTTCAGTATGTTGGGCAGCAAAGTAGATAGCAGAGAAGAAAGGCATTTGAAGGAGGATAGGGAAACATCCTACACCACCAAACATGCTGATGCCGTGTTCTTTTTGAGCTGCAAAGAGAGCTTGTTGGGCTTCGAGTTTTTCTTCTTGAGTAGTCGCTTCCTTGAGACGTGTTTGGTGTGGCTCAAGGACGTGCTTGAGGGCGTTCATCTTTTCAGAGTGAAGCGTTGCCTTCCATGATTGGTAGATACCAAGTGGCAAGATAATCAAGCGCACGATAATGGTTACGATGATGATAGCGACACCGAAGCCTAGACCTTGATCAGTAGCGAAGTACTTGATAGCTTCAGCCATAGGCGCTCCGATAGTATTCCAAATAAATCCTATTGGCTTTCCTGTGGCTTTATCGACGCTAACACAGCCAGTCAAGACAAGCAACATAGACACTCCCATAGCCGAGAGTGCAAAACGTTTAATAGATTTCACTGTTTTTATTCCTTCTTTAAAAATTATACCTTTCTATTCTACTGTTTTTTTACAAAATATACAATAGTTCTAGAGACCTAATTTGCGATTTTAAAGTCAGAGTAGGGAGGAAAGTTGCTTAGTTTGACATCTAAGTAGCTGACTTTTGAAAAAGGTGTCGGTCCTTTTCGGATTTCTTGGATAAATTTTGCCATGATAGCAGCTGAGTCTGCTTGGGCTAAGATCTCCACTGTG
This sequence comes from Streptococcus oralis subsp. dentisani, assembly GCF_002860905.1. GTDB lineage: Bacteria > Bacillota > Bacilli > Lactobacillales > Streptococcaceae > Streptococcus > Streptococcus oralis_BA. Next base: position 55,447 of record NZ_PKIG01000004.1, read on the forward strand.
CCATCGTCGTTATTCCATACCCGACCTGTGATGCCACCAATTTCAAGCGCCAGGCTGTAAACACCCCAACGAAAGCCGACTCCCTGCACCCTACCTTGGGCAATCATTCTAACCTTTTGCATACCAAACCCCTTTGATTGTGTTATAATATTTCTATGACTATTATAACCTCAAAAGCCAACTCTGTGGTAAAAAATGCCAAGAAATTACACCAAAAAAAATACCGCAAGTCTGCTTATTTGATTGAAGGCTGGCACTTGTTTGAAGAAGCTGTTCAAGCTGGAGTGACGATTGAGAAGATCTTTGCCCTAGAAAATTACCGAGATCAGTTAGCCTCGTTTCCGCAAACTGTCTGGGTGTCAGAGGATATTTTGTTAGATTTGGCAGATTCTCAGACTCCACAGGGAATCGTTGCGGTGGTTCAAAAAGAAGAAGTAGGGCAAGCTGACTTTAGTCAGGGCAAGTTCTTATTTTTGGAAGATGTGCAAGATCCTGGTAATGTGGGAACTATCATTCGGACTGCGGATGCAGCAGGCTTTACAGGAGTGATTGTTTCAGATAAGTCGGCAGACATCTACAGTCTCAAGACCTTACGTTCCATGCAAGGCAGTCATTTTCATCTGCCTATTTATCGGATGTCGAGCCAAGCGCTTTTTAAGGGAGCTAAAAAGGCAGCTATCCCAGTGCTGGCAACAACCCTATCTAAAGATTCTGTTGATTACAGAGAGCTGCCTCCTATAGAAAATTTTGTACTAGTCATGGGAAATGAGGGTCAAGGAATTAGTCCCCTTATGGCTGAAAGTGCAGACCAGTTGGTCCATATTAGCATGAAGGGGCAGGCCGAGAGTTTGAATGTTGCGGTTGCAGCCGGTATTTTGATTTTCCATTTAAGCTAATTTTAACTTTTTTTGTTATAATCAAGGAAAGATGTTCATAGAAAAGGAGAAAAGGATGAATCACACTATTATACATGACCGTGCAGGTCTCAATCAATTTTACGCTAAGGTTTATGCTTTTGTTGGTCTGGGAATCGGACTATCTGCTTTGGTATCGGGCCTTATGTTGACGGTCTTTCAGTCTCAGTTAGTTTACTTTTTGATGCAGGGGCATCTCTGGTTGACCATTGCTACTTTTGCGGAGTTAGCTTTGGTTTTCGTTGCCAGTAGTATGGCTTCAAGGAATAGTCCAGCGGCTCTTCCAGTATTTTTACTTTACTCAGTATTAAACGGCTTTACCCTTAGTTTTGTGGTAGCTTTCTATACTCCGGGTACAGTTTTATCTGCCTTTGTATCAAGCGCCCTTCTCTTCTTTGTCATGGCGGCAGTTGGTATCTTCACCAAGAAAGACTTGAGTGGGCTTGGTCGAGCAATGATGGCAGCTCTCATTGGTTTACTGATTGCTATGGTAGTCAATATTTTCTTGGCTAGTGGTTTCTTTGATTATATGATTAGCGTAGCCATGGTTTTGGTTTTCTCCGGGTTGATTGCTTGGGACAACCAAAGGATTCGCCTTGCTTATGAGCAATCACAAGGTCGTGTAGCGACAGGTTGGGTTGTGTCAATGGCTCTCAGTATCTATCTTGATTTTATCAATCTTTTCCTAAGTATTCTACGTATCTTTGGTCGCAATGACTAGAAGGTCTATGAAATCAGTGTTTTGAGTGACACTGATTTTTTTAAAATTTCTCTTTTCTTTTCTCGAAAATAGGTGTATAATGCTTTTAATTAATTTTTTGAGGAGTAGTTTATGAAGAAAAGTTTTATCCATCAACAAGAAGAGATTTCCTTTGTCAAAAACACTTTTACCCAATATTTGAAAGATAAGTTAGAAGTTGTCGAAGTTCAAGGTCCTATCTTGAGCAGGGTCGGCGACGGGATGCAGGACAACTTATCAGGTGTGGAGAACGCCGTATCGGTCAAGGTTCTCCAAATCCCGGATGCTACTTATGAAGTGGTGCACTCCCTTGCTAAATGGAAACGCCATACTTTGGCCCGTTTTGGCTTCGGTGAAGGTGAAGGGCTTTTCGTCCACATGAAGGCTCTTCGTCCAGACGAAGACTCGTTGGATGCGACCCACTCTGTTTATGTTGACCAGTGGGACTGGGAGAAGGTTATCCCAAATGGTAAACGCAATATCGCTTACTTAAAAGAAACAGTTGAGAAGATTTACAAGGCTATTCGCCTTACTGAGTTAGCTGTTGAAGCCCGTTATGACATTGAGTCTATCTTGCCAAAACAAATCACTTTTATCCACACAGAAGAGTTGGTAGAACGCTACCCAGACTTGACACCAAAAGAGCGTGAAAATGCTATTTGTAAAGAATTTGGAGCAGTCTTCTTGATCGGTATCGGTGGCGAGTTGCCAGATGGTAAACCGCACGATGGGCGTGCACCAGACTACGATGACTGGACAAGCGAGTCTGAAAATGGCTACAAGGGTCTAAATGGCGATATTCTTGTCTGGAATGAATCTCTGGGTGGAGCCTTTGAGTTGTCTTCTATGGGGATTCGTGTAGATGAAGAAACCCTTCGCCGTCAGGTAGAAATTACCGGTGATGAAGACCGTTTAGAATTGGAATGGCACAAGGCTTTGTTGAATGGCCTATTCCCGTTGACAATCGGTGGAGGAATTGGACAATCTCGAATGGCTATGTTCCTACTTCGCAAGAAACACATCGGAGAAGTGCAAACAAGTGTTTGGCCTCAAGAAGTCCGCGATACTTACGAAAATATTTTGTAGAGAATCGAACCGCAAGGTTCGATTTTCTTTCTCTTTTCGCCCATAATTTGGTATAATAAACGGTATGAAAATCGTATCAGGAATCTATGGGGGACGTCCCCTCAAGACACTAGAAGGCAAGACGACAAGACCTACTTCGGATAAGGTTAGGGGAGCTATTTTTAACATGATTGGTCCCTACTTTGAAGGTGGACGAGTCTTGGACCTTTATGCAGGTAGTGGTGGTTTATCTATCGAGGCAGTCTCGCGTGGCATGTCCAGCGCTGTTTTGGTGGAACGAGACCGTAAGGCTCAGGCTATCGTGGCTGAAAATATTCGGATGACCAAGGAAGTTGGAAAATTTCAACTCCTCAAGATGGATGCAGAAAGGGCATTGGAACAGGTATCTGGGAACTTCGACCTCATTTTCTTAGACCCTCCTTATGCCAAGGAACAAATCGTAGCAGATATTGAAAAAATGGCTGAGAAAGAGTTTTTTTCTGAAGATGTCATGGTCGTGTGTGAGACGGATAAGGCCGTTGAACTTCCAGAAGAAATTGCCTGCCTGGGCATCTGGAAGGAAAAGATTTATGGAATTAGTAAGGTGACGGTCTATGTCAGATAAGATTGGCTTATTCACAGGCTCATTTGATCCGATGACAAATGGGCATCTGGATATCATTGAACGGGCGAGCAGACTTTTTGATAAGCTCTATGTCGGTATTTTTTTTAATCCCCACAAACAAGGATTTCTCCCTCTTGAAAATCGTAAACGGGGGTTAGAAAAGGCTGTGAAACATTTGGGAAATGTTAAAGTTGTGTCTTCTCATGATGAATTGGTAGTTGATGTCGCAAAAAGACTGGGGGCTACTTGCCTAGTGCGGGGTTTGAGGAATGCAGCGGATTTGCAATATGAAGCCAGTTTTGATTACTACAACCATCAGCTGTCTCCTGATATAGAGACAATTTATTTACATAGCCGACCTGAACATCTCTATCTCAGTTCATCCGGTATTAGAGAGCTATTGAAGTTTGGTCAGGATGTTGCCTGCTATGTTCCTGAGAGTATTTTGGAGGAAATAAGAAATGAAAAAAAAGATTAGATGGCCCTTATATGTCATTGCGGCCTTGATTGTGACTTTCTTGGCATTTGTAGTGCCTTTGCCCTACTATATAGAGGTTCCAGGTGGTTCGGAAGATATTCGCCAAGTCCTTAAAGTCAATGACACAGAAGATAAGGAAGCTGGGGCCTATCAATTCGTTACGGTTGGTGTCCAGCACGCTACTTTAGCCCATATGATTTATGCGTGGTTGACGCCTTTTACAGATATTCGTAGTGCCCAAGAGACTACAGGTGGCTCTTCCGATGTTGAATTTATGCGGATCAATCAATTCTACATGCAAACATCACAAAACATGGCCAAGTATCAAGGACTAAAAACAGCTGGTAAAGATATCGAACTCAAATACCTTGGGGTTTATGTCTTAACTGTGACGGATAATTCGACTTTTAAAGGGATTCTTAACATCTCTGATACAGTCACAGCAGTCAATGATCATACCTTTGATAGTTCCAAAGATTTGATTGATTACGTCAATTCTCAAAAATTAGGGGACTCAGTTAAAGTGACCTATGAAGAGGATGGGCAAACCAAGTCTGCAGAAGGTAAGATTATCACCTTGGAAAATGGCAAAAATGGGATTGGAATCGGTTTGATTGACCGCACGGAAGTGACCAGTGATGTCCCAATTCGCTTTTCAACAGCTGGTATCGGCGGTCCAAGTGCAGGTCTCATGTTTAGTCTGGCCATCTATACCCAAATAGCTGACCCTGGTCTTCGTAATGGTCGTATCGTTGCCGGTACAGGTACCATTGACCGCGATGGGAATGTGGGGGACATTGGAGGTATTGATAAGAAAGTTGTTGCTTCGGCTAGAGAAGGTGCTGCTATTTTCTTTGCTCCAGATAACCCTGTTAGCGAAGAAGAAAAGAAAGCACATCCTGATGCTAAAAACAACTACCAAACAGCCCTAGAAGCAGCTAAAACAATCAAGACAGATATGAAAATCGTGCCTGTTAAAACCCTACAAGATGCAATTGATTACTTGAAAAACAATCCCTAGTTTTTAAGGGAAGTTTCCAAACTAGCGCACAAACAGAGAAGATGGTATAATAGTCAAATGGTTCAATTATTATTCACTCTAAGCAGTCACATGCTCTTTATTTATGTGAGTTTTTACCTTTTAAAGGATCTTGTTAGATGGGAAAAGGTTTTAAAAGTGACAGCTGAGAATACAAGAAAAGTTCGTTTATTGGTAGCCTTTTTCAGCATTGTAATGGGCTACATCATGAGTTCTTTCTTTATCAGCCTGTATCAGTTGTGGCAAGAAGCACTTAGAGGATTATTATAATTTGCGTGTTTAAGAAATTACTTTCAAGATATTATTAAACTTATAGGGAGAAATAGAATTTATGGATATTATAATCTTATTATTGATAACGCTATTAAATTATTTGTTACCTCAAAATAAGGATTATCTAAATGCTAAATCTACATCAGGGCTTAGAGGATTTCTAGCTATAGGAATAATATTTCATCATTTGTCACAATGGGTTACATCTGGTGATGAATTTTCTAATTTTTCCTATATGGGAACTTATATCGTTTCTATTTTCTTTTTTTTATCAGCCTATGGATTGTATTTTCAGAATGAAAATAAGAAAAACTATCTAGATAATTTTTTAGTTAAGAGACTTTCTAAAATTCTAGTTCCATTTTTTTCTATATCTTTGATTTATATGTTTTATAGATTTTTAAACGGTCAATTAATGGATTTAGATTTTTTTGCTAATTTATTTAAAAAAGGAAGTACAATTATTTATAATGGATGGTTTGTCGATATTATAATTTTAATGTATATATTTTTTTATATATCATTTAAGTTTTTCAAAAATAAGTTTATTTCTATTGTTATCAATACAGTATTCATAACTGGTTATATCTGTTTAGCTATAAAATTAGGTTACGGTTTTTGGTGGTATAATAGTGTTTTTCCCTTCATTATTGGCTTAATATGGGCTAAAAATAAAGAGAAAATTGATGGAGTTTTAGATAGACATTATTTTATCATACTTGTTTTAGTAACTGTGTTACTCTTTATTTCACATCAATACGATATTTTGTTGAGGTATGTGCATTTAGAAGATAGTTATAGTTATGCGTTAGCTGCTAATTTAGATAATATTATTTTTACAATCTACTTTATTATTGTTTTTTTGAAAAAAATAAATTTTTCAAATATATATTTGATTTTAATAGGTAGTATATCATTTGAATTATATATGATACATGGATTAGTTATTTCTATGCTAGGAAAAACACTTGTGTCATCCAGAATAAATGATGTGATATTTACATTTTTTGTGCTGGTCCTTAGTCTAATTTTAGCTTGGATTATTAATAAATTAGTTAATAAAATTACAAAGAAAGTAAGTCTATTACAAAATCAAGAGTAAAGGAAATAAGTATGGAAAAAATTGTGGTTCAAGGTGGCGATAATCGTCTGGTAGGAAGTGTTACGATCGAAGGAGCAAAGAATGCAGTCTTACCCTTGTTGGCGGCGACTATTCTAGCCAGTGAGGGAAAGACCGTCTTGCAGAATGTTCCTATCTTGTCAGATGTTTTCACTATGAATCAGGTGGTTCGTGGATTGAATGCCAAGGTGGATTTTGATGAGGAAGCTCATCTTGTCGAGGTGGATGCGACTGGCGATATCACAGAGGAGGCTCCCTACAAGTATGTTAGCAAGATGCGTGCATCTATCGTTGTCTTGGGACCAATTCTTGCCCGTGTAGGTCATGCCAAGGTATCCATGCCAGGTGGTTGTACGATTGGTAGCCGTCCTATTGATCTTCATTTGAAAGGTCTAGAAGCTATGGGGGCTAAGATTAGTCAGACAGCTGGTTACATCGAAGCCAAGGCTGATCGCTTACATGGAGCTCATATCTACATGGACTTCCCAAGTGTTGGTGCAACGCAGAACTTGATGATGGCAGCGACTCTAGCTGATGGGGTGACAGTGATTGAAAATGCTGCGCGTGAGCCTGAGATTGTTGACCTAGCTATTCTCCTCAATGAAATGGGAGCCAAGGTTAAAGGTGCTGGTACAGAGAGCATTACCATTACCGGTGTTGAGAAACTTCATGGTACGACTCATAATGTAGTCCAAGACCGTATCGAAGCTGGAACCTTTATGGTGGCTGCTGCCATGACTGGTGGTGATGTCTTGATTCGAGACGCTGTCTGGGAGCACAACCGTCCCTTGATTGCCAAATTGCTTGAAATGGGAGTGGAAGTGACAGAGGAGACTGAAGGAATTCGAGTTCGCTCTCAACTAGAAAATCTAAAAGCTGTTCATGTAAAAACCTTGCCCCACCCAGGATTTCCAACAGATATGCAGGCTCAATTTACAGCCTTGATGACCGTCGCAAAAGGGGAATCAACTATGATAGAGACAGTTTTTGAAAATCGTTTCCAACATCTAGAAGAAATGCGTCGCATGGGCGTGCACTCTGAGATTATCCGTGATACAGCTCGTATTGTTGGTGGACAAGCTTTGCAGGGAGCAGAAGTTCTTTCAACTGACCTTCGTGCCAGTGCAGCCTTGATTTTGACAGGTTTGGTAGCTCAAGGAGAAACCGTTGTTGGTAAATTGGTTCACTTGGATAGAGGTTATTACCGTTTCCATGAGAAGTTGGCGCAGCTAGGTGCTAAGATTCAGCGGATTGAGGCAAGTGATGAAGATGAATAAGAAATCAAGCTACGTAATCAAGCGTTTACTTTTAGTCATCCTAGTACTGATTTTAGGCGTTCTAGCCCTAGGAATCGGTTTAATGGTCGGTTATGGAATCTTGGGAAAGGGTCAAGATCCATGGGCCATCCTGTCTCCAGCAAAATGGCAGGAATTGATTCATAAATTTACAGGGAATTAGGCTGGGAGACCAGCCTTTTTCTAAAGATAAGGAGAAATATGAACAAAAAAACAAGACAGACACTAATCGGACTGCTAGTGTTATTGCTTTTATCTGCAGGGAGTTATTATATCAAGCAGCTGCAGTCGACAGCTAATAGTCCTAAAACCAAGCTTAGTCAAAAAAAACAAGCGTCTGAAGCTCCTAGTCAAGCATTGGCAGAAAGTGTCTTAACAGATGCAGTCAAGAGTCAAATAAAAGGGAGTCTGGAGTGGAATGGCTCAGGTGCTTTTATCGTCAATGGCAATAAAACAAATCTAGATGCCAAGGTTTCAAGTAAGCCCTATGCTGATAATAAAACAAAGACAGTGGGCAAGGAAACGGTGCCAACCGTAGCAAATGCCCTCTTGTCTAAGGCAACTCGCCAGTACAAGAATCGTGAAGAAACTGGGAATGGTTCGACTTCTTGGACTCCTCCAGGCTGGCATCAGGTTAAGAATCTAAAGGGTACTTATACCCATGCGGTCGATAGAGGTCACTTGTTAGGCTATGCCTTAATCGGTGGCTTGGATGGTTTTGATGCCTCGACTAGCAATCCTAAAAACATTGCTGTTCAAACAGCATGGGCAAATCAGGCACAGGCCGAGGATTCGACTGGTCAAAACTACTATGAAAGTATGGTACGTAAGGCCTTGGATAAAAACAAGCGTGTCCGTTACCGTGTAACCCTTTACTATGCTTCGAATGAGGATTTGGTTCCTTCAGCTTCACAGATTGAAGCCAAGTCTTCAGACGGAGAATTGGAATTCAATGTTCTAGTTCCCAATGTTCAAAAGGGACTTCAACTGGATTACCGAACTGGAGAAGTAACTGTAACTCAGTAAAAGATAACATAAACTCCTATGTCATTTGTGGATGTAGGAGTTCTTTTTTACTAGTTTAAGCAGGGCTACAATAGACACTGATACTCAATGAAAATCAAAAAGCAAACTAGGAAGCTAGCCGCAGGTTGCTCAAAGCACAGCTTTGAGATTGCAGATAGAGCTGACCTAGTTTGAAGAGATTTTCGAAGAGTATGAGAAAAAATAATATGTACTGGACTAGATTTTGTGATATAATAAAGGATAAGATACTATTTTAGGAGAAGAACTATGGAAGACCCAAGTAGTCAGAATTTGTTGCTACAATTTGTTTTATTGTTTATCTTGACGGTGTTGAATGCCTTTTTCTCAGCCACAGAAATGGCCATGGTGTCACTTAACCGTGCGCGTGTTGAACAAAAGGCAGAAGAAGGAGATAGACGCTATATCCGTCTGCTGAAGGTACTAGAAAATCCTAACCACTTTTTATCAACCATTCAAGTAGGGATTACCCTAATTACGATCTTATCAGGGGCGAGTTTGGCAGACACTCTGGGACGAGAAATTGCATCTTGGCTTGGAAATGGTGAAACAGCTTATGCCGTTGCAAGTTTTCTGTCTTTAGCATTTTTGACTTATATTTCCATCGTTTTTGGGGAATTGTATCCTAAGAGAATCGCTCTTAATCTAAAGGATGCCTTGGCGATTCGTACAGCGCCAGTTATCATTGGGCTTGGGAAACTAGTTAGTCCCTTTGTTTGGCTCTTGTCTGCATCTACCAATCTCTTGAGTCGCTTGACTCCTATGACCTTTGACGATGCTGATGAAAAAATGACCCGTGATGAAATTGAGTACATGCTGACAAATAGTGAAGAAACACTAGATGCTGACGAAATTGAAATGTTACAAGGGATTTTTTCACTGGATGAATTAATGGCCAGAGAAGTCATGGTTCCTCGGACGGATGCCTTTATGGTGGATATTCAGGATGAGAGTCAAGCCATTATTCAAAGTATTTTAAAACAAAATTATTCTCGTATCCCTGTCTATGATGGGGATAAGGATAACGTGATTGGGATCATTCACACCAAGAGTCTCCTTAGGGCGGGCTTTGTGGACGGTTTTGACAATATTGTTTGGAAGAAAATCTTACAAGATCCACTTTTTGTTCCTGAAACTATTTTTGTGGATGACTTGTTAAAAGAATTGCGCAATACCCAAAGACAAATGGCAATCTTGCTGGATGAATACGGTGGGATGGCTGGTTTGGTGACACTTGAAGACCTCTTAGAGGAAATCGTTGGGGAAATCGATGACGAAACAGATAAGGCTGAAATCGAAGTTCATCAAATCGGAGAAGATACTTATATTGTTCAAGGTACCATGAATCTCAATGATTTTAATGACTACTTTGATGTCGAACTGGCAAGTGATGACGTTGATACTATCGCTGGTTATTATTTGACAGGAGTTGGGACCATTCCAACGACTGAGAAACTCAGTTATGAATTAGTCAGCCAAAACAAACAGCTTATCCTAACCAATGATAAAGTGAAAAATGGACGTGTTACCAAGGTAAAAGTCCAAATCACAGAAGTCGAAATAGAAGAAGAAACAGAGTAAATTAGAGGCTTTTGTCATCATGAGTGACAAAGCTTTTTTCAGTTGTTTTCAAGAGGGAATTGTGTCCTCGAAAAACTCAGCCCCAAACTTGCCTCAAAAGTTTTTTAAAGTTATGTGTATTTATTCGAGGAAAAAGAAAAAAGCCCTTTAAATTGGGCTTTCTGTTCATTTAACACTTGATAAATCAAGTTATAGAAGGCGGTAGACGGATTTGAACCGACGATCAAGCTTTTGCAGAGCCGTGCCTTACCACTTGGCTATACCGCCTTAACGTTTATTATTATACCTTGAAAATGATTTTCAGTCAATAGCTTTTTCAGATTTTTTGTGTTAATAAGCCTAAATATTCTGAAAATTCGTTTACTTTTATTGAAATATCTTAAAATATATGGTATAATCAATAATAACCTATACTTTATAAGAGGAGTAAATAAATGAAAAAAAGTCGAGTGCTTGCTGTAGCGGGAGCTACCTTATTAGCGTCAGGAGTTCTAGCTGCGTGTTCAAACACTAGTTCAAATAATGCTAAACTAGCAAAAGATTACCAATATGTTTATCAAACAGATCCAGAAACTTTGGATTATATCGTCAGCAATATCGATTCAACATCTTTCATCACAACAAATGCTGTAGATGGTTTGTTAGCTAATGATAAATATGGTAATCTAGTTCCTTCTATTGCTGAATCATGGACAGTTTCAAAAGATGGTTTGACTTATACCTATAAAATCCGTAAGGATGCTAAATGGGTAACTGCAGAGGGAGAAGAGTACGCTCCTGTCACTGCTAAAGACTTCGTTACTGGTTTGAAACATGCTGTAGATGGAAAATCAAAAGGACTTTCAATCGTTAGCTCTTCTATTAAGGGATTAGAAGCCTATATCAAGGGTGAAACAAGCGATTTTTCAACCGTTGGAGTAAAAGCACTTGATGATCAAACACTAGAATATACTTTGAACCAGCCAGAAACTTTCTGGAATGACAAGACAACTAGTGGTGTTTTGATGCCGGTTAATGAAGAATTCTTAACTTCAAAAGGGGAAGGTTTTGGTGCTCCAACCGATGCTAACTCTATTCTTTATAACGGTCCATTTGTCTTGAAGGCTGTAACTCCTAAATCATCTATCGAGATGGCTAAAAATGACGCTTACTGGGATAAAGAAAATGTAAAAATTGAGAACGTTAAGTTCACTTTCTGGGATGGTAAGGACCAAGATGTAATTGCCAAAGGTTTTTCTGATGGTCAATATAGCAAGGCGCGTATCTTCCCTACAAGTTCTACATATGAAAAATATGCGGCTGACTTCAAAGATAACATTTACTTTAACGAACCAGGTGCTGGTGTTGCAACTGTCAGCTTGAATTATGGCCGTACAACCTATAACCACACTGCCAAAACAAGTGATGCCCAAAAGACATCTACTCAGAAAGCATTGCTAAACAAGGAATTCCGTCAAGCCTTGAACTTTGCTGTCGATCGCAATTCTTACTCAGCTCAAACAAATGGTACTGATGGAGCAGCAGTAGCTATCCGTAATACGTTTGCACCATATAATCTTCAAGTTGGTAAGAAAACATTTGGTGAATTGGTACAAGATAGCTTGGCTAAGACAAATTCTTCTACTTGGTCAAACGTGTCTCTAGCAGATTCTCAAAATGGACTTTACAATGAAGAAAAAGCTAAAGAAGTCTTTGCTAAAGCTAAATCAAGCCTACAAGCTGAAGGTGTTGAATTCCCAATCCACTTGGATGCCTTGGTTATCCAAGAATCAACAGCGGTTGTAAACCGTGTTCAATCATTGAAACAATCAATTGAAAAAGTATTGGGTTCAGATAATGTTGTTGTAGACTTACAACAAATGACTCAAGCAGAAGCTTTACCAATTTCATTTAGCGCTCCAACAGCTAAAGAACAAGACTGGGATATCCATACCTTGCTAGGATGGAACCCTGACTATCAAGATCCTTCTACTTTCTTGGATCAATTCGTCCTTAAGGGAGGAAGCACTCGCCTTTACCTTGGTATTGACCAAAACACAGATGCATCAGTAGTAAGCAAACTTGGTTTAGCTGACTATGGAAAATTACTTGATGACGCAAACAGCGAAAACCAAGATGTTCAAAAACGTTATGAAAAATACGCGGTGGCACAAGCTTGGTTGACTGACAATGCTTTGACAATTCCAGTAATGGCTTCTCCTAAAGAAACAGCCGTTTCATATGTTTCAAAAGTTCTACCATTTAGCTCTTCATATTCAGTAGCCGGCCTTAAAGGTGAAAATTCAGGATACTTGAAGTACACTGAAGTTGGTGAAAAAGCAATCACCAAAGAAGAGTATGAAAAAGCTCGTGAAAAATGGTTGAAAGAAAAGACTGAGTCAAACGAGAAAGCTCAAAAAGAATTGGCAAGTCATGTGAAGTAAATAATTTTCAATAGAACTTTCTCTCCATGAGGAGAAGGTTCTTTTGGGATTTTTAAAGGAAATGATATGAAAAAATATATTTTTATGCGTGTTTTGCGGTCCTTGGTTTCGATCTTCTTAGTAACAACCTTGACCTACACGATTATCTATACAATGGTTCCTCGAAAATTGATTTTCAAACAGGATACCAACTATAACAAGATTGCGACAACTGCTGATAAACGTGATAACTATGAGAATACTGTTTATGAGCGTATGGGCTATATCGAGTACTACGATACCAAAGAGTTGCAAGAAAAAGCTAGCCAGATGGATGCTTCTGTAACAGTTGAAGCCAATGATACCAACAAGGCTATCTATGAAAAATACATCAAACAAATCGGTCATGGTTGGACCTTGGGAGAATTTACTGAAAGTGGCCAATTCTATGCTACTCGTGAAATCCCAATTTTTGAACGTGTTTTTCACTTCTATGCTAACTTGATTGACATTGACCATACTAATAAAATTCAAGACCCTGAAAATCCAGACTTGAAACGTTACCTTCGTTTTGAAAATGATCCAGCTATCGGATGGTCCTTGGTCGGTTCAGGTACCAAACACAAATATCTTTTGTACTTCAACAGTCAGTTCCCATTTGTTCATCAAAACTTTGTGAACATTAATTTAGGTGACTCTTATCCAACCTATGCTAATAGCCCTGTTTTACAGGTTATTACTCAAGGACAAGGGCAAACAAAAACTGCTCAAGTTCAGTTCCCAACAGGTAAGAAAACTTCTTCTGTAAATATTTACTCAAGAACCTACAAATCACCTAGTCAGGCTGACTCTCGTGAGGTAGCTAACTATGGAAAAGATGATCCATATACTGCAACTGAAAGCAACTACCAATATCCTTCTATGATTGCTAGCTCTGCTGTCGTTGGATTGATCGGTTTGGTAATTTCTTATGCGATTGCCGTTCCGCTTGGTTCAGCTATGGCTCGCTTCAAGAATACTTGGATTGATAGCTTCTCAACAGGTGCTTTGACCTTCTTGATGGCTCTTCCAACAATTGCCTTAGTTTATATCGTTCGTTTGGCTGGTTCTTCAATCGGATTGCCAGATTCATTCCCTATCTTGGGTGCTGGAGATTGGCGTTCGTATGTTTTACCAGCAGTTATCCTTGGTTTATTGGGTGCTCCAGGTACAGCTATTTGGATTCGTCGTTACATGATTGACTTGCAGTCGCAAGACTTTGTACGTTTTGCTCGTGCAAAAGGTTTGTCTGAAAAAGAAATTTCAAACAAACACATCTTTAAAAATGCCATGGTTCCGCTGGTTTCAGGAATTCCTGGTGCCGTTATCGGGGTTATCGGTGGTGCCACTCTTACTGAAACAGTCTTCGCCTTCCCAGGTATGGGTAAAATGTTGATTGACTCTGTAAAAGCATCTAATAACTCTATGGTCGTAGGTCTTGTCTTCATATTTACATGTATTTCTATCTTCTCACTTCTTTTGGGAGATATTTGGATGACTATTATTGACCCACGTATTAAATTGACTGAGAAAGGAGGCAAATGATGTCTACAATCGATAAAGAAAAATTTCAGTTTGTAAAACGTGACGATTTTGCCTCTGAAACTATTGATGCGCCAGCATATTCTTACTGGAAGTCAGTGTTTAGACAATTTATGAAGAAAAAATCAACTGTAGTCATGTTGGGAATCTTGGTAGCCATCATTTTGATGAGTTTCATCTACCCAATGTTTTCTAAGTTTGATTTCAATGATGTCAGCAAGGTAAACGACTTTAGTGCTCGTTATATCAAGCCAAATGCTGAGCATTGGTTCGGTACTGACAGTAACGGTAAATCGCTCTTTGACGGTGTTTGGTTCGGAGCTCGTAACTCTATCCTTATTTCTGTGATTGCGACAGTGATTAACTTGGTTATCGGTGTATTTGTCGGCGGTATTTGGGGTATTTCAAAATCAGTTGACCGTGTGATGATGGAAGTTTATAATGTCATCTCAAACATTCCATCTCTTTTGATTGTCATTGTCTTGACTTACTCAATCGGAGCTGGATTCTGGAATCTGATTTTCGCCATGAGTGTAACAACATGGATTGGAATTGCCTTCATGATTCGTGTGCAAATCTTGCGTTATCGTGACTTGGAATACAACTTGGCGTCACGTACTTTGGGAACACCAACCTTGAAGATTGTTGCCAAAAATATCATGCCTCAATTGGTATCTGTTATTGTGACAACGATGACTCAAATGCTTCCAAGCTTTATCTCATACGAAGCCTTCTTGTCTTTCTTCGGTCTTGGATTACCGATTACAGTGCCAAGTTTGGGTCGTTTGATTTCGGATTATTCACAAAACGTAACAACCAATGCTTACTTGTTCTGGATTCCATTGACAACTCTTGTCTTGGTATCCTTGTCCCTTTTCGTAGTTGGTCAAAACTTAGCGGATGCTAGTGATCCACGTACACATAGATAGGAGTAGAAATGACAAAAGAAAAAAATGTAATTTTGACTGCTCGCGATATTGTCGTGGAATTTGACGTTCGTGACAAAGTATTGACAGCCATTCGCGGCGTTTCTCTTGAACTAGTTGAAGGTGAAGTATTGGCCTTGGTAGGTGAGTCAGGATCAGGAAAATCTGTTTTGACAAAGACCTTCACAGGTATGCTCGAAGAAAATGGTCGCATTGCCCAAGGAAGCATTGACTACCGTGGTCAAGATTTGACAGCCTTATCTTCTCACAAGGATTGGGAACAAATTCGTGGTGCTAAGATTGCGACTATCTTCCAGGACCCAATGACTAGTTTGGACCCAATTAAAACAATTGGTAGTCAGATTACAGAAGTTATTGTAAAACACCAAGGAAAAACAGCCAAAGAAGCGAAAGAATTGGCCATTGATTACATGAATAAGGTTGGGATTCCAGATGCAGATAGACGTTTTGATGAATACCCATTCCAATATTCTGGAGGAATGCGTCAACGTATCGTTATTGCGATTGCCCTTGCCTGCCGACCTGATGTCTTGATTTGTGATGAGCCAACGACTGCCTTGGACGTGACCATCCAAGCTCAGATTATTGATTTGCTGAAATCCTTGCAAAACGAGTACCATTTCACAACAATCTTTATCACCCACGACCTTGGTGTGGTGGCAAGTATTGCAGATAAGGTAGCGGTTATGTATGCAGGAGAAATCGTTGAGTATGGAACTGTTGAGGAAGTCTTCTATGACCCTCGCCATCCATATACATGGAGTCTCTTGTCTAGCTTGCCTCAGCTTGCTGATGATAAAGGGGATCTTTACTCAATCCCAGGAACACCTCCGTCACTTTATACTGACCTGAAAGGGGATGCCTTTGCCTTGCGTTCTGACTATGCAATGCAGATTGACTTCGAACAAAAAGCTCCTCAATTCTCAGTATCAGAGACACATTGGGCTAAAACTTGGCTACTTCATGAGGATGCTCCAAAAGTAGAAAAACCAGCTGTGATTGCAAATCTCCATGATAAGATCCGTGAAAAAATGGGATTTGCCCATCTAGCTGACTAGGAGGAAGGAAATGTCTGAAAAATTAGTAGAAATCAAAGATTTAGAAATTTCCTTCGGTGAAGGAAGTAAGAAGTTTGTCGCAGTTAAAAATGCTAACTTCTTTATCAACAAGGGAGAAACGTTCTCGCTTGTAGGTGAGTCAGGTAGTGGGAAAACAACTATTGGTCGTGCTATCATTGGTCTCAATGATACAAGTAATGGAGATATCATTTTTGAAGGTCAAAAGATTAATGGTAAGAAATCGCGTGAACAAGCTGCAGAATTGATTCGTCGTATCCAGATGATTTTCCAAGACCCTGCTGCAAGTTTGAATGAACGTGCGACTGTTGATTATATTATTTCTGAAGGTCTTTACAATCACCGTCTGTTCAAAGATGAAGAAGAACGTAAAGAGAAAGTTAAAAATATTATCCGTGAAGTAGGGCTTCTTGCTGAGCACTTGACTCGCTACCCTCATGAATTCTCAGGTGGTCAACGTCAACGTATCGGTATTGCCCGTGCCTTGGTCATGCAACCAGATTTTGTTATTGCGGATGAGCCAATTTCAGCCTTGGACGTTTCTGTGCGTGCCCAAGTCTTGAACTTGCTCAAAAAATTCCAAAAAGAACTTGGTTTGACCTATCTCTTTATCGCCCATGACTTGTCTGTCGTTCGCTTTATTTCAGATCGTATCGCAGTTATTTACAAGGGTGTTATTGTAGAGGTTGCTGAAACAGAAGAATTGTTTAACAATCCAATTCACCCATATACTCAAGCCTTGCTTTCAGCGGTACCAATCCCAGATCCAATCTTGGAACGTAAGAAGGTCTTAAAGGTTTACGACCCGAGTCAACACGACTATGAGACTGATAAGCCATCTATGGTTGAAATCCGTCCAGGTCATTATGTTTGGGCTAACCAAGCCGAATTGGCGCGTTACCAACAAGGGTTAAACTAATAATGGTTTTATAATTTCCATGTCAACTTTTATGGAAATTATAAACCTTTTTTTGTTGGACTGATTTGAAAAAACTTTGAAAGTGCCTTGAAAGAATTTTCGAAAAATTTTAAAATGATATAGTAAAATGAAATAAAAATAGGATAAATCAATCAGGACAGTCAAATCAATTTCTAGTAATGTTTTAGAAGTCAAAGTGTACTATTCTGTTTCAATCTACTATAGTCTAATACTCTTCGAAAATCTCTTCAAACCACGTCAGCTCTATCTACCACCTTAAAACAGTGTTTTGAGCAACCTGAGGCTAGCTTCCTAGTTTTCTTTTTGATTTTCATTGAGTATAATATCTACAATGTAAAAAACTCTAGCTATCAGTTCATTGATAGTTAGAGTTTTTTCTATTCATATGATTTAAGGAGATTAAATAAGGCTTCTACTTCTGATGACGGTGTAGCTGATTTAAGGTAAGCGTAATAAACTGTAAAAGTTATCTTGTCCTTCGGTATAAGAGGAATTTTTATTAAATCATCATCTTCATCAGAAAGTGCGATATCAGCCAGTAAACTAAGGCCAATCCCTTTCTTTAAAAGTTCTTTAAGGATGGCAATGTCATCAGTCTTAAAGAATATTTCTGCCTTGTTTTGATGCTTCTGATTAAGCGTTTCAAAAGCTTTCAGGTGAACAAAGTGTTCGTCTAAGAGTATAAAGGATTGATCTACTAATTCTTCAAAAGCGAGGGAAGGAACAGTGGCAAAAGGATGGTTCTTAGATAAAACGACATACAGTTCTTTATGAAATAGCTCGTGTGTCTCTATTGAAGGATAATTGAGAGGTTCAATCAAACCGAGTAGGCTTGCATTAAGGTCTCCCTTAAGGAGAAGGTTTAATAACTCTACGGAGCCACCGCGGATAGGGCGTATCTTTTTTAAAAAATCGAATTTATCTTTTTCGTTTAAGGCAGCAAAGAGATACTGAATGATAATAGGAGGGAATCCTACAGTAGAGTATTGTGCCAAGGAGCGATTAATTTCTTTGCGAGTAGAAATGACCTCAGGTAAAATCAGTTCTGTATGCTTTAGAAGGATTTGTCCTTGAGGAGTTAGCTTGAAGGAACGATGCGAGGGGTCATGGTGAATCAATTTGCAGTTAAAGGATTCCTCTAAGCGCTTGATAGCATAAGAAATAGATGGTTGGCTGACTTTATGTTGTTTTGCTACTTCCGTATAGGATTGAAGCTGGCAGAGGTCATAAAAATATTGTAGATCTTTTAAATTCATATGGGTTCACTTTCATTAGTTGGAGAAGGAAAATAAGTGGAAAACAGCAGATAAATAATTTTTATCCGTATCCTACAATTTGACTATACGAGTATTCACCAGTTAAAATGTAAGTGAGTCAGGGTTCTCAAAGATTATCTAAGATACTCTCAAAAATGACCAACATTTTTTCTCGTTTATCAATAGGGAGCTGTTTAATCTTCATGTTGATTCTTTTGAGTGAAAGATTGTCACTCTTATCAGAGGTTGATTCAAGGCTATCAAAATTGAAAAATTCCTCTGGGGTCATTTCTAGGGCGTCAATTACTTTTTCAAGACTGTGAATGGTCAGATTCACATTTTGGTTTTCAAGTTGATTGATATACTTAAGCCCGAGTCCTGCTTGTTCCGAAAGTTCTTCCTGGCTCATTTTATTCTGTGTTCGAAAATATTTCACTTTTTGGGAAATATATTGTTGTAAATAGTTTTTAGTTGTCATATAAATAGAATACAAGTTTTATATGACAAAAAAACACCTTAAAAAATACAAAGTATTACATAACATACCTATATGATATTTATTTTAATGAGGATTGTCAATTTGTATGATTGGTTTATTTTACTCGAAACTTTTAGTAAAGAGTGATCATCGAGAGTTTGATGAGTTCAGAAATTTATAAAATATAACAACTTAAAGTATTATCAATAATAGTGTTTTAAGTATAAAAGAGCCTATTAGAAATTGTTCTCGTAGACTCATTATAACATATGCGTATACAATTGTATTATTTAAACAACAACGTTTCATGAACAATTTGTTTCATGTGGTATAATATAAATAAAAAGGAGGTTGCACTATGACTGCACATGATATTTTAAACAATCCTTTCCTCAATAAAGGTACTGCCTTTACCTTAGAGGAGCGAAAGGAACTAGGCCTTATTGGTTTACTGCCACCGTATGTTCAAACGATTGAAGAACAAGCGGCGCAAACTTATGCACAAATGCAAACAAAAGCCAATGATTTGGAAAAACGTCTTTTCCTAATGGAAATTTTTAATACCAACAGGACTCTTTTCTATTACCTCTTTTCTCAACATTTGAAAGAATTCAATCCAATTGTATATGATCCAACCATTGCAGATACGATTGAAGGCTATAGTGATCTTTTTGTAGATCCCCAATATGCGGGATATCTTGATATTAATCATCCTGAAAATATTGAAGCTACTTTGAAAAACGCTGCCGGGGGTCGCGAGATTCGTCTCATTGTTGTAACAGATGCAGAAGGAATCCTTGGAATTGGCGACTGGGGAACAAATGGTGTTGATATTTCTGTTGGGAATTGATGGTCTATACGGGTGCTGCTGGAATCGATCCTTCGATGGTCCTTCCTTTAGTCATTGATGCAGGGACTAACCGTGAAAAACTTCGTAACAATCCTAATTACTTAGGAAATCGTCACGAACGGGTCCGCGGAGATCGTTACTACGACTTCATTGACCAATTTGTTCAAACAGCAGAACGTCTCTTTCCTAAACTCTACCTTCACTGGGAAGACTTCGGCCGCTTGAATGCTGCCAATATTCTTGAAAAATACCGGAAACAAATTCCAACCTTTAATGATGATATTCAAGGTACAGGAATCGTTACCTTGGGTGGTATCTTTGGTTCGCTGGATATTAGTGGTGAAAAATTAACAGATCAAGTTTATCTCTGCTATGGTGGTGGTACTGCGGGTGCAGGAATTGCCTCTCGTGTTCTTCGTGAAATGGTAAGTGAAGGTCTTTCTGAAGAAGAAGCCTATAAACGGTTCTTTATGGTTGATAAACAAGGTCTACTCTTTGATGACATGGATGACTTGACACCAGAGCAAAAACCATTTGCTAAGAAACGTGCTGACTTTAGTAATGCAGACAAGTTGACTGACCTGCTTGAAGTAGTGAAGACTGTGAAGCCAACCATTCTTGTAGGAACTTCGACTCAACCTAATACCTTCACTAAAGAAATAGTAGAAGCTATGTGTGAAAATACAGAGCGTCCGATGATCTTCCCTTTGTCAAATCCAACCAAACTAGCAGAAGCTAGTGCCAAAGATTTGATTGAATGGTCAGATGGCAAAGCTTTTGTCGCAACAGGAATTCCTGCTGATACAGTTTCTTATAAAGGTGTAGACTATGTGATTGGTCAAGCCAATAATGCCTTGATTTACCCAGGTATTGGTCTAGGCATGCTGGCTTCTGAAGCAAGTCTTTTAACTGATGAAATGATTGGAGCAGCGGCTCATTCATTAAGTGGTATTGTCAATCCAGGCCAACCAGGAGCTCCTGTCTTGCCACCATTCAAGTATGTAGCAGATGTTTCTATTAAAGTAGCAGAAGCAGTCGCTAAAAAAGCACAAGAACAAGGTCTTGCACGAGCTAAGGAAACAGATATGGCCAAAGCAGTTCGTGATTTGAAGTGGTATCCAGAGTATAAATAATTCATTTCTGTTACCTATCCTCGGGATACTTAGCTTATTTTGGATATGTTAGCAATCTACAGAGTTGATAACCGAAAAGTAAAGAGATTGTCGTATTGACTATTGGTTTTAAACAGTATAAAATAACTGTCGATTTTTTGTCCGACTGCCAAGAGTCAGTTTAATAATAGACTAAAATCAAAACGCATTATATAATAGTGATATGAAATCAACCAAAGAAGAAATACAAGCCATCAAAACACTTTTAAAAAACTCTAGTACAACTGAATACCATAAAAGTCTTCAAATCGTTCTATTTTGTCTAATGGGAAAATCTTTGAAATTATCCTAAAAGAATTGAAAGCTTCCTGAAAGAATTTTCGAAAAATTTTAAAAAATTCTGAAATATTCTTGACAGGTGATGAAAAAGGTGGTAAGATAGGAAACATCAAAAAAGAAAGCAGAAAAAGAAATGAATAAGAAACAAGCTGTAACGATGAATCAAAACTTTTACTTTAGCTACTTTAGATAGTGTTTGTAGACATGTCACCATGGATGCAAACAGTTCAAGCAATTTGTTTGTATCTATGTGGCTAAGATTTTTGATTGTGGTCCATATAGATGAATATCTAAATGGACTAGCAAAGTTATAACTTGTTAGATTATTTCAAGCATCCGTTTAGATAGTATCTAGGCGGTTTTTTGTTTTATCTTTTCTGAGAAGGAGTTTCATTATGAAAGTTGTTCGAAAATTACTAGCACCCCTCTTGGTAGTGGGGATTCTCTTGACCTCTCTGATCAGTTTGCATCAGTTGAAGGCAGATAAGAAAAAAGATGTGTTTCGTATCGGTATTTCGCAATTTATTACTCACCAGTCCCTAGACGCTACTAGAGAAGGTTTTGTGGATGAGCTGGCTAAACAAGGCTATGTTGAGGGGAAAAATACTGAGATAGATTTGCAAAATGCACAAGGAGAACAAAGAAATCTAAAAACTATTTCCCAGCAACTAGCAGAATCTAGTGATGTCGTTCTAGCTATCGCAACGCCTTCTGCTCAGAGCTTGGCCAATACAACACAAACGACACCGGTTGTCTTTTCAGCTGTAACAGATCCTGTCAGTGCCAAGTTGGTTGAGTCAAGAGAACATCCTGGGGGCAATGTAACTGGGACAAGCGACCAGTCGTCAGATGCCATTTCAACCCAAATCAATTTGATAAAGAAAGTCCTACCAAAGGCTAAAATAATTGGAATTCTCTATACTCAGAGCGAGCCCAATTCGGTTGTTCAAAAGGATGAAGCTAAGCGACTTCTGAAAGAAAAAGGCTTTACCGTTGTTGAAAAAACAATCTTGGACAGTAACAACGTCAAGGCGGCAGCAGAAAGCTTGATGGCAGAGGTGGATATGGTTTTTGTACCAACGGATAATATCATTTCGTCAACCATGGAAACAGTTAAGCAGGTTTCTATTAAACACAAGGTCCCAGTATTTGGTGGTTCAACAGAAATGGTTGCGGTTGGTGGCTTATATAACTACGGAACCAATTATGAAGAATTGGGACGTCAGACAGCACGAATGCTGGTTCGTGTTTTAAAAGGTGAGAAGCCAGAAAATATAGCAGTTGAGTTGCCTGAAAAACTGGAATTGCATACCAATCAAGAAATGGCAGATGCACTAGGAATTGATATTAGTAAGTTGGAAGGCAAAGAATAAGGAGGTTTAAGATGAATTTTGTGTTATCTAGTTTATCAGAAGGTTTGTTGTGGTCGATTATGGCGA
The DNA here is from genome assembly GCF_002860905.1 of Streptococcus oralis subsp. dentisani. Classification (GTDB taxonomy): domain Bacteria; phylum Bacillota; class Bacilli; order Lactobacillales; family Streptococcaceae; genus Streptococcus; species Streptococcus oralis_BA. Next base: position 78,040 of record NZ_PKIG01000004.1, read on the forward strand.
TTGGGGTCTACTTGACTTTCCGTATTTTGGATATTGCGGATATGACTGCTGAGGGAGCCTTTCCTCTGGGGGCAGCAGTCGTTGTATCACAGATACAGGCAGGGACAAATCCTTGGATTGCGACTTTACTTGCTTTGCTGGCAGGTATGGTAGCAGGTCTGGTATCAGGAATGCTCCACACCAAGATGAAAATCCCAGCTCTCTTGACAGGGATTGTGACCTTGACAGGGCTCTATTCCATCAATATTAAAATCATGGGAAGCGTGCCCAATCTTTCCTTGGGAGATTCTTCGACTGTCTTTAAACAGTTGGCTAGCTTGGGGTTGTCAAATGAAGAAGCTGTTTTCTCACTTAGTTTGGCCTGTCTATTACTTGTTTGTCTAGTCTTGACTCTTTTGATGAAAACGGAGATTGGCCTTGTCTTGCGTTCGACTGGGGACAATATTCCGATGAGTGAGGCAAATGGGGTCAATGTAGATACCATGAAGATTGTTGGTTACATGATTTCAAACGGCTTGATTGCCCTATGTGGTTCCTTATTTGCCCAAAATGATGGATTTTCAGATGTGACTTCTGGGACAGGAACCATCGTTGTTGGTTTGAGTGCAGTGATTATTGCGGAAGTCTTGATACACGACTTGACCATTGGAGGTCGCCTATTATCCATCGGAATCGGTGCTATTGTATACCGTTTGATTATTTTAAATATCTATGAAATTCCAAATCTAGATCAAAACTTGGTACGTCTCTTTAATGCAATTTTGCTCGCCTTAGTTTTATTTGCACCAGAATTGCAAAAGAGATTAAAGATTCGTGGTCTGAAATTGAGAAATGAATAGGAGGAGAAAGTTATGGCAAGTTTGTTAACACTTGAAAATATTCACAAAACATTTGAAGCAGGGACGGTCAATGAGAACCATGTCCTCAAAGGATTAGATTTAGAGGTTGAAGAGGGAGATTTTATCTCTGTGATTGGTGGAAATGGAGCAGGGAAATCCACTTTGATGAATATCTTGGCTGGCAATCTATCGGTTGACGAAGGGGACCTTTTGTTGGAAGGAAAATCCATTAAAAATCTGAGTGTCAGAAAGAGAGCCAAGGATATTGCCCGTGTTTTTCAAGATCCTAAGATGGGAACAGCTTCTCGCTTGACGATTGAGGAGAATATGGCTATTGCCTTGAGACGTGGGCAGAAGAGAGGGCTTGGTTGGGGCGTGAAGGAGAAGGATAGAATCCAGTTCCAAGAGGCCTTGAAGGAGTTGAATATTGGCCTTGAAAACCGCTTAAAAGTAGATACTCAATATCTCTCAGGAGGACAAAGACAGGCTTTGACTCTAGTCATGGCAGCTCTGGTGAAACCCAAACTTTTGCTTTTGGATGAACATACTGCGGCACTTGACCCGAAAACCAGTCAAATGGTGATGGATTTGACGCAAAAGATTGTGGAACACCATCAGTTGACGACCTTGATGATTACCCACGATATGAACCATGCGATTGAGTACGGAAATCGTCTCATTATGCTCTATCAAGGCAAGATAGTGGTGGATGTCAAGGGAGAAGAGAAAAAGCATCTGACAGTTGAAGACCTCATGCATCTCTTCCAGAAAAATAGTGGCCAAAGTCTAGTTAGTGATGAATTGGTTTTAGGATAAAGAAAAAGGCTGAGATGTGGCTCAATAATTTTTATGGCACAGAAGTGGAGATTGACTTACCTATAGCCTACCAAAATGGACAAATTTTGATTTCAAACTATGAAGATGCAGAAGTGTCTGAAAAAATTCTACTCAAACCGTATCAAACACTAGCTATTTATGTAAATTAAACTCAGTAAGGAGCCCTCTTTTGCAGAAAAGCAGGGTTCTTTTTGCTGTCTATTCCCTCTCTGAAAGCGTAAAACAAACTAGTCAGGGTGGCTAGTTTGTGGTATAATGAAAGAGACTCAAAAAGAAACAGGAGAAATATGATGGATTTACTTTTAGCAATTGTATTGATTGTGCTAGCTTTTCTAGGAGGAGCTCTTGGAGGGATGTACTTGGTTCGTAAGCAAATCGAAAAAGAATTCGCTGACAACCCACGTTTGAATGCTGAAGCAGTTCGTACTCTTTTGAGTGCAAATGGTCAAAAACCAAGCGAAGCTAAGGTACAACAAGTTTACCACCAAATCATCCGCCAACAAAAGGCAGCCCTTGCTAACAATAAAAAGAAAAAATAAATAAGGAAAAGTCTGGGATGAAAGTTCCAGACTTCTCACTATGTTGGCTAAGGGTTTAGGGATGAGACTTTTTCCTTGCATTCTATTGATATTTGATTATGATTAAGAGAGATAGTTGTTGATGAAGCTGTCATTCAGTTCATAAGGAACGGTAATCATAATGAACTATCAATCAGAAAAAAGACTAGAAAGAAGACTGTATGGATAATCGACCAATTGGTTTTTTGGATTCGGGTGTTGGGGGCTTGACCGTTGTGCGTGAGCTCATGCGCCAGCTTCCCCATGAAGAAATCGTCTATATTGGAGATTCGGCGCGGGCGCCCTATGGTCCCCGTCCTGCTGAGCAAATTCGTGAATATACTTGGCAGTTGGTCAACTTTCTCTTGACCAAGGATGTCAAAATGATTGTCATTGCTTGTAATACTGCGACTGCGGTCGTCTGGGAAGAAATCAAGGCTCAACTAGACATTCCTGTCTTGGGTGTGATTTTACCAGGAGCTTCGGCAGCCATCAAGTCTAGCCAAGGTGGGAAAATCGGGGTCATTGGAACGCCCATGACGGTACAATCAGACATTTATCGTCAGAAAATTCATGATCTGGATCCAGACTTACAGGTGGAGAGTTTGGCCTGTCCCAAGTTTGCCCCCTTGGTGGAGTCTGGTGCCCTGTCAACCAGTGTCACCAAGAAAGTAGTCTATGAGACCCTGCGTCCCTTGGTTGGAAAGGTGGATAGCCTGATTTTGGGTTGCACCCATTATCCACTGCTCAGACCTATTATTCAAAATGTCATGGGACCAAAAGTTCAGCTCATCGATAGTGGAGCAGAGTGCGTACGGGATATCTCAGTCTTACTTAATTATTTTGAAATCAATCGTGGTCGCGATGCCGGACCACTCCATCACCGTTTTTACACAACAGCCAGCAGCCAAAGTTTTGCACAAATTGGTGAAGAATGGCTGGAAAAAGAGATTTATGTGGAGCATGTAGAATTATGACAAATAAAATTTATGAATATAAGGATGACCAGGACTGGTATGTTGGGTCCTATGGTATTTTTGGTGGCGTCCGGACGTTGACGGATGATGACTTGGATTTTCCTCTATTGGAGTTTGCCCAAAGATTTCGAGATGAGGATCGAGGTTTTCCTGTTTCTGTTACTGTTTTACGCTATGGTTCTCTCTACCGTTTATTGTCTTTTGTGGTAGATATCCTCAACCAAGAAATGGGACGAAATGTGGAAGTTATCCAACGTCAAGGGGCTCTGCTCTTGGTTGAAAATGGGCAACTCTTGTATGTGGAATTGCCCAAAGAAGGGGTCGATGTTCATGATTTCTTTGAGACAAACAAGGTCAGAGAAACCTTATTGATTGCGACTCGTAACGAGGGCAAGACCAAGGAATTCCGAGCTATCTTTGACAAGCTAGGCTACGATGTGGAAAATCTTAATGACTACCCTGACCTACCGGAAGTAGCAGAAACAGGTATGACCTTCGAAGAAAATGCCCGTCTCAAGGCAGAAACTATTTCTCAATTAACGGGCAAGATGGTTTTGGCAGATGACTCAGGTCTCAAAGTCGATGTCCTTGGTGGCTTGCCAGGTGTCTGGTCAGCTCGTTTCGCAGGAGTGGGAGCTACTGACCGTGAAAACAATGCCAAACTCTTGCACGAATTGGCCATGGTCTTTGAACTCAAGGACCGCTCGGCTCAATTCCATACAACCCTAGTCGTAGCCAGTCCAAACAAGGAAAGTTTGGTTGTTGAAGCAGACTGGCCTGGCTACATTAACTTTGAACCTAAGGGTGAAAATGGATTTGGTTACGATCCTCTCTTCCTTGTAGGAGAGACAGGCAAATCCTCAGCTGAATTAACCCTTGAAGAAAAAAATAGTCAATCTCACCGTGCCTTAGCCGTTAAGAAACTTTTGGAGGTATTTCCATCATGGCAAAGCAAATCATCATTGTAATGAGCGATTCTCATGGCGATAGCTTGATTGTGGAAGAAATCCGTGATCGCTATGTAGGCAAAGTTGATGCCGTTTTTCATAACGGCGATTCTGAACTGCGTCCTGATTCTCCCCTTTGGGAAGGCATCCGTGTTGTTAAAGGGAACATGGACTTCTACGCCGGCTACCCAGAACGTTTGGTGACTGAGCTTGGTTCGACCAAGATTATCCAAACCCATGGTCACTTGTTTGACATCAATTTCAACTTTCAAAAGTTGGACTACTGGGCTCAGGAAGAAGAGGCCGATATCTGTCTTTATGGTCACTTGCATGTGCCAAGTGCTTGGATGGAAGGCAAGACCCTCTTTCTAAATCCAGGTTCCATCAGTCAACCACGTGGGACCATCAGAGAATGTCTCTATGCTCGTGTGGAGATTGATGATAGTTATTTTAAAGTGGACTTTTTGACACGAGACCATGAGGTGTATCCAGGCTTGTCCAAGGAGTTTAGCCGATGATTGCCAAGGAGTTTGAAACTTTCTTGTTGGGGCAGGAGGAAACTTTTTTGACTCCTGCTGAAAATCTAGCCGTGTTGATTGATACCCACAATGCAGATCACGCGACCCTCTTGCTCAGTCAGATGACCTATACCCGTGTTCCCGTTGTGACAGATGAAAAACAGTTTGTTGGGACGATTGGGCTCAGAGATATTATGGCTTATCAGATGGAGCATGACTTGAGTCAAGAAATCATGGCAGATACGGATATCGTTCATATGACCAAAACGGACGTAGCGGTCGTCTCGCCTGATTTTACCATTACGGAGGTCTTGCACAAGCTGGTAGATGAGTCATTCTTGCCGGTTGTGGATGCGTCTGGTATTTTCCAAGGAATCATCACGCGCAAGTCTATCCTCAAGGCAGTCAATGCCCTCTTGCACGACTTTAGTAAGGAATATGAGATTCGATGCAAATGAGAGACAGGATTTCAGCCTTTTTAGAAGAAAAGCAGGGCTTATCTGCCAATTCCAAGCAGTCCTATAAGTATGATTTGGAGCAATTTTTAGACGTCGTGGGCGAGCGGATTTCGGAGACCAGTCTCAAGATTTACCAAGCCCAGCTAGCCAATCTAAAAATCAGCGCTCAGAAGCGAAAGATTTCGGCCTGTAACCAATTTCTCTACTTTCTCTATCAAAAAGGAGAAGTGGACAGCTTTTATCGTTTGGAATTAGCCAAACAAGCTGAAAAGAAGACCTCAAAACCAGAACTGTTAAACCTAGACTCTTTTTGGCAGGAAAGTAATTATCCAGAGGGGCGTTTACTGGCTCTTCTTATCTTAGAAATGGGGCTCTTGCCGAGTGAGATTTTGGATCTCAAGGTTGTGGATATCAATCTAGATTTTCAAGTGTTGCGAATCAAGAAGGCTTCCCAACAGAGGATTGTCACCATTCCCACGACCTTGCTTTCAGAATTGGAACCCTTGATGGGGCAAACCTATCTTTTTGAAAGGGCAGGGAAAGCCTATTCTCGTCAGTGGGCCTTTCGTCAGTTAGAAGCTTTTGTCAAGGAGAAAGGTTTTCCAGCACTATCAGCCCAAGCCCTACGGGAACAGTTCATTCTAAGACAAATAGAAAAGAAGGTCGATTTGTACGAAATTGCAAAAAAATTAGGATTAAAAACAGTCCTGACCTTAGAAAAATATAGATAATGGATATTAAATTAAAAGATTTTGAAGGGCCCTTGGACTTGCTTTTGCACCTGGTTTCTAAGTACCAGATGGATATCTATGATGTGCCCATCACGGAAGTCATTGAGCAGTATCTAGCCTATGTCTCAACCCTGCAGGCCATGCGTCTGGAAGTGACGGGCGAGTACATGGTCATGGCCAGTCAGCTCATGTTGATCAAGAGCCGCAAGCTTCTTCCAAAGGTAGCGGAAGTGACAGATTTGGAGGATGACCTAGAGCAGGATCTTCTCTCCCAAATCGAAGAATACCGTAAGTTTAAGCTCTTGGGTGAGCACTTGGAAGCCAAGCACCAAGAACGGGCCCAGTATTATTCTAAAGCACCGACAGAGTTGATTTACGAAGATGCGGAGCTTGTGCATGACAAGACGACCATTGACCTCTTTTTGGCTTTTTCAAATATCCTAGCCAAGAAAAAAGAGGAGTTTGCACAGAATCACACGACCATCTTGCGGGATGAGTATAAGATTGAGGACATGATGGTTATCGTGAAAGAGTCCTTGACTGGACGAGATCAATTGTGCTTGCAGGATTTGTTTAAGGAAGCCCAGAATCTCCAAGAGGTCATCACCCTCTTTTTGGCAACCCTAGAGTTAATCAAAACCCAGGAGCTGATCCTCGTGCAAGAGGAAAGTTTCGGAGATATTTATCTCATGGAAAAGAAGGAAGAAAGTCAAGTGGCCCAAAGCTAGACTTGATAGAGAGGAAAGATGAGTACTTTAGCAAAAATAGAAGCGCTCTTGTTTGTAGCGGGTGAAGATGGGATTAGAGTCCGCCAGTTAGCTGAACTTCTCTCTCTGCCACCGACAGGCATCCAACAGAGTTTAGAAAAATTAGCCCAGAAGTATGAAAAGGACCCAGATTCCAGTTTGGCTCTAATTGAGACAGGGGGCGCTTATAGATTGGTGACCAAGCCTCAATTTGCAGCGGTTTTGAAGGAATACTCTAAGGCACCTATCAACCAGAGTTTATCTCGGGCTGCCCTTGAAACCTTGTCCATCATTGCCTACAAGCAGCCCATCACACGGATAGAGATTGATGCCATCCGTGGGGTCAACTCGAGTGGGGCCTTGGCAAAGTTGCAGGCCTTTGACTTGATACGAGAAGACGGGAAAAAAGAAGTGTTGGGTCGCCCCAACCTCTATGTAACTACAGATTATTTCCTAGATTACATGGGGATAAATCATTTGGAAGAATTACCAGTGATTGATGAGCTTGAGATTCAAGCCCAAGAAAGCCAATTATTTGGTGAAAGGATAGAAGAAGATGAGAATCAATAAGTATATTGCCCACGCAGGTGTGGCCAGTAGGAGAAAAGCAGAAGAGCTGATCAAGCAAGGCTTGGTGACGGTCAATGGTCATGTAGTGCGTGAACTAGCAACGACCATCAAGTCAGGCGACAAGGTCGAAGTGGAAGGTCAACCTATCTACAACGAAGAAAAGGTCTATTATCTGCTTAACAAACCACGCGGTGTGATTTCCAGTGTGACAGATGACAAGGGCCGCAAGACGGTTGTCGATCTCTTGCCCAACGTGAAGGAGCGCATCTACCCTGTAGGTCGTTTGGACTGGGATACATCAGGAGTCTTGATTTTGACCAATGATGGGGATTTTACGGATGAGATGATTCACCCTCGTAATGAGATTGACAAGGTTTATGTCGCGCGTGTTAAAGGTGTGGCCAATAAGGACAATCTCCGCCCCTTGACCCGTGGACTTGAGATTGATGGTAAGAAAACCAAACCAGCTGTCTATGAGATTCTCAAAGTGGATCCAGTCAAAAACCGCTCTGTGGTGCAGTTGACCATTCATGAAGGGCGTAACCACCAGGTTAAAAAGATGTTTGAAGCTGTCGGTCTCCAAGTGGACAAGTTGTCACGGACCCGTTTCGGACACCTAGACTTGACAGGACTCCGTCCAGGAGAATCCCGTCGTCTTAATAAAAAAGAAATTAGCCAACTACACACCATGGCTGTAACCAAGAAATAATGAAACGAATTTTAATAGCGCCTGTGCGCTTTTACCAACGTTTTATCTCACCAGCCTTTCCACCCTCTTGTCGCTTTGAGCCGACTTGTTCAAACTACATGATTCAGGCTATTGAGAAACATGGCTTCAAGGGTGTCTTGATGGGCTTGGCTCGGATTTTACGTTGCCATCCCTGGTCGAAAACAGGTAAGGACCTCGTCCCAGACCATTTTTCCCTCAAACGGAATCAAGAAGGGGAATGAGGTTGGGCAAACAGATTTCAAAATGATAAAAACGCATCCTATCAGGTTTGAGTGAGCTTGATAGGATGCGTTTTATCATGTAAAGATGTGATTGAGTTTAAAGTAGCTTATTTCAAGGCTTTTTGTGCGTCTTCAATCATGAGTTTTGTTGATTCAAGTCCGCCTCCGCTTAGATACCAGAGATCTGGTGTTAGTTGGATAATCTTGCCATTTTTAGCGGCAGGTGTTTCAGCGATAAGGGCATTTTCTAGGACGCCGTCGTTGCTAGAGTTGTCCCCACCGATGGCAAGGGTACGGTTGATGACAAAGAGGATGTCAGGGTTGATTTCTTTGACACTTTCAAAGCTGACTTCTTGTCCGTGGCGTGAGTCTTCAAATTTAGTGTCAGTTGGCTTGAATTTCAAGGTTTGATACAAGAAAGAGAAACGAGATTGGGCACCAAAGGCTGCCATTTTTCCTTCATTAAGGAGGATGGCAAGGGCTTTTTTGTCAGAGCTTTCATTTTTAGTAGCGACTTCTTGGATGCTCTTGTCTAGCTTAGCTAATTCTTCTTTGGCTTTCTGTGTACCAGTTTCACCAAAGGCGCTTGCTAAGGATTCGATATTAGTCTTGGTAGAAGTCCAGTAGTCATCTTTGCCTGCTTGGAAGAGAACAGTCGGAGCGATTTCGTTGAACTTATCTACGAATTTTTGGGTACGTGGTGAAGCGATAATTAGGTCTGGTTCAAGAGCAGCAAGGGCTTCTAGGTCTGGCTCAACCATAGAACCAACATTTTTAACTTTTCCAGCTAGGTCTTTAAGATAAGTCGGAACAGTTTTTGTAGGCATTCCGACGATATTCTTTTCAAAACCTAAAGCGCGAATAGTATCCGCAGCACCGAGGTCAAAGGTCACAATCTTTTCAGGGACTTTTGAAAGTGTGACTACACCTAGTGAACTTTTAATGGTTACCTCTGTTGGAGCAGAGCTACTTGACTCCGTCTTACTAGTGCTTGAGTTTGTACTACATGCACCAAGTAGGAGCAAGAAGCTGGCCGCTAGGGCAGTGAGATAAAGTTTAAGGGATGTTTTCATGATTTCTCCTTTTTAAAATGTGATAACGATGTAGGGAGTCTCTTAGTGATGTTTATTAAGAGACAGAGTTTTCTCTAACAGGGGCTCAGAATGGCTAGCTATAGATACAGATTTTTTTGCCATTGATATCAGCCAGCGTGATGGGAATCTCATAGAGTTGACTGAGAAGGTCAGCCTGCATGATTTGATTTGTGGTTCCCTTGCGAAAGACTTGGCCGTCCTTGAAGGCAACAATTTCATCCGCATACTGGCTAGCCATGTTGATATCGTGGAGGACGATGATAATGGTCTTTCCGAGTTCTTCCACTAGTCTCCGAAGAATCTGCATCATGCTGACGCTTTGCTTGATATCAAGATTGTTAAGCGGTTCGTCTAGCAAGATAAAGTCTGTATCCTGGGCCAGTACCATAGCGATAAAGACACGCTGGAGTTGTCCACCAGACAGACTATCGATGTAGCGGTCCTTTAAGTTAGTCAGTTCCAGATAGTCCAGAGTTTCTCGGATTTTTTCCCAATCTTCTGGTCTCAGTCGACCTCGGCTGTAGGGAAAACGTCCAAAACTGACCAGTTCTTCTACAGTCAATTTGGCTTGGTAATTGATCTTCTGCTTTAGGATAGTCAGTTCTTTGGCTAGTTCTTGCGAATTCCAACTCTCAATTTCACGACCTTTGATACTGAGAATTCCCTGATCCTTCTTGGTCAGTCTGCTCATGATGGAGAGGAGAGTCGATTTTCCAGCACCATTTGGACCAATGAAGGCTGTTAGTTTCTGAGGACTGATTTCAAGGGAAATACCTTGCAGAATATCCTGTTTTTGAATGGATTTGTCAATGTTTTCCAGTTTCACCGACGTGACCTCCTGTATAGTAAGATAAAGAATAAGAGACCTCCAACGCTCTCAATGATCATGCTGATTCGAATTTCCAGTGCAAAGACTCGTTCAATCAGGGCTTGTCCCAAGGTCAAACTGATAAATCCGATCAGAATGGCTACGATAAAGAGTATCTTGTGCTGATAGTCTTTGACAATCAGGTAGGTGAGGTTAGCCAGCATAAAGCCGAAGAAGGCCATAGGTCCTACCAAGGCAGTGGTAGTTGAGGTCAAAAGCACGATACCCCAGAGGAGTTCTCTCTGTTCTTTTTCCACATCGAGCCCCAATATTTGAGCCGTTGCTCTTTGCAGGTGCAAGACATCCAGAATAACTGCTTTTCGAAAGAAAAAGATGGTCAAAGCGAGGATGATTAGAGAACCGATGGCTAGGATGGAAGTGTTGAGATGTTGAAAGGAGGCAAAGAGACTGTTCTGCAGTTTATCGTATTCGTTTGGATCCATCAGGACCTGAAGGAAGGTACTGATATTTCGAAAGAGACTTCCGAGTGCTAGACAGATTAGCAGGATGAAGACCAGGTCGTGTTTTATCAGTGTCTTCAAGTAGCCTTGCAAGGCAAGAAAGAAGAGGGATTGAAGCAGAAGCAAAACTAGGAATTCTAAGATAGGAGACTTGCCAAGTTGAAGAAACTTACTTTCAAAAACCAGTAGCAGAGTTTGCAGTAGGACGTAGAAGGATTCGATTCCCAAAATACTTGGCGTCAGGAAGCGATTTTCCGTTAGGGTTTGAAAACTAATGGTCGAAATCCCTGTCGCGATGGCTACCAAGAGATAAACGATAATCTTTTGGGAACGCAACTTCCAAGCAAAGGCTGACAAGTGAGTGATGGGCCAAAAGTAGAGAAGGCAAGCTCCGATGGCAAGAATAATGAGAATCCAGAAGAGCTTGGTATGTTTGCTTTTAGACGGCATCTTTTCGTCCTCCTCTCCAGAGAAGTAGGATAAAGACGAGACTACCGATGATTCCTAGCAAGAGACTGACAGACAACTCATAGGGCCGAATCAGAACTCGGGATAGGATATCGCAAGTCAGAACTAAATTGGCACCGATCAGTGCGACGATGAGTTTGGTTTGACTTAGATTATCTCCATAGTGCTTGCGAACAAGATTGGGAACGATGACCCCGAGAAATGGCAAGCCACCCACAGTAATCATGGTAACACTAGTCGTTAGCGCCACCAGAAAGAGGGCCAGTTTTTCAAGCAGGGAGTAGGAAATCCCCAAACTTTCGCTGGTTTCTTTCCCTAAATTCATGATGGTAAAGGTTTGGGATAATTTCCAAACGGCTATCAGGATAATGAGCCCTAAGAAGAGCCACTCATACTGATGGGTCTGAATCATGGAGAAGGAGCCCTGGGTCCAGGCGGTCATACTCTGAACCAGATTGAAACGGTAGGCGATAACTTCTGTCACAGAACCGATAATTCCACTATAGATGATCCCAATCAAGGGTAGCATCCACCTTTCCTTTACAGAGAAAATAGTCATAAAGGCTAGGAAGAAGAGGGTGAATGTGATGGATGAAACAAAAGCGAAGAGCATCTTTTGGGTCAGACTAGCAGACGGAAAGACAAAGAGGCTCAGTACCATTCCCAGTTTGGCAGCTTCAGTGGTTCCAACTGTACTCGGAGCAGCAAACTGATTTTGAGTGATGGTCTGCATGAGCAGTCCGGCCATACTCATACTAGAGGCGGTCAGAAGAATGCTGATAGTTCTTGGAAGACGGGACTCCTGAAAGAGAAGCCAGGTCTGCTGGTCGAAAGCAAAGAGCTTTTTCCATGAAAAATCACTGGTCCCAATGCTAATAGAGAGAAAGATTAGGAGTAGAAGTAAGCCAATTAAATAATGAGAAAGTTTCATACCCCATCCTTTCAAATAGATTTGGTATCGAAAGATACCCGCGGATATTACTGTAACACGATTTCTTTAATCTGTCAATAAATTTTCTGACAATTTAATGAATAAAACAAGGAGAGAGCGCCAAGGCTTTCTCCTTTGTTATCCTATTCCAAAATGTTTTTGCCTTCTTTAACACGCCAACGATAATCTGATAAAATAATATCTTCGAGGGAGTAGCTAGCCTTCCAATCAAGATATTTTTTAGCTTTTGATGCGTCTGCTAGGACGCTAGCTGGGTCACCAGCACGGCGAGCAACAATTTCGTGTGGTATTTTTTGATTCAGTAATTCTTCAGCAGTTTTAAAGATTTCTTTGACGGTATAGCCTTTTTCAGTTCCTAAGTTAAAGATTTGAGAAGAACTGTCTTCTTGAAATAGGTAGTTCATTCCTTTAACATGAGCCTGTGCAAGATCCAAGACATGAATGTAATCTCGAATACATGAACCGTCACGTGTATCGTAGTCATCTCCAAATATTTTTAGGCTATCATTTTGTCCCAATGCGGTTTTGTTGATATTGGGAATGATGTGAGTTGGATTTTTCACACGTAGACCGTTTGAAGCATCCATTTCAGCCCCAGCAACATTAAAGTAACGGAAAATGACATATTTCCAATCATAGCGATTGGCCATCCAGTAAATCATTCGTTCACCCATCAGTTTTGTTTCTGCATAAGGGTTGACAGGGTCGAGCAGGGTATCTTCAGTTGCTGGCTTGTCAATACAGTTATTACCATAGAGGGAAGCAGTCGAAGAGAACATGATTTTTTGAATGCCAACTTCAGATAAGACTTTGAGAACTTGGTTCATACCAGCAACATTGGCAGTGAAGTATTTGCTTGGGTTTTCAATGCTTTCGCTCACAACAATTTCACCTGCACAATGAAGAACAGCATCAATCTGATTTTCTTCCAAATAAGTTTTTAAGGCGCTAGCATCATAAACATCCAGTTGTTTAAAGCTAGCACGACTATCCACAGCCGCTCGATTTCCTGTAGAGAGATTATCGAGGACATGTACCTGATAGCCAGAATTTAAAAGAGCTTTAACGGTATGGGAGCCAATGTAGCCAGCCCCACCTGTGACAAGAATTGTTTTGGTCATGATTTTTTCCTTTTCCTAGTTTTGTACTATTTTAAAGAAAGAAGAAGGCAAAGTCAACCATTTTCTGGAAATTTCATGAAAAATATAGCATTGGATTGTTTTTTGTTTGTGAATTAATGGTTTGGTTGGTCTTGGAATAGTTCTTAGATTTCACCTCACATGCAAGAAAATACAAGCTTTTTCTAAGATACAGTAAGACTAAGATACTAATTTAGAAATCCACCTTCCCGCTATCCTTCTCCTATAAAAAGTGGTAAAATGGATGAAAGAAAGAAGGAACTGAAATGACAACATTATTTTCAAAAATCAAAGAAGTAACAGAACTTGCTGCGATCTCAGGTCATGAAGCACCTGTCCGTGCTTATCTTCGTGAAAAGTTGACACCGCATGTGGATGAAGTGGTGACAGATGGCTTGGGTGGTATTTTCGGGGTTAAACATTCAGAAGCTGCAGATGCGCCGCGCGTCTTGGTCGCTTCTCACATGGATGAAGTTGGTTTTATGGTCAGCGAGATTAAGCCAGACGGTACCTTCCGTGTCGTTGAGATTGGCGGTTGGAATCCTATGGTGGTTAGTAGCCAGCGCTTTAAACTCTTTACTCGTGACGGTCGTGAAATTCCTGTGATTTCAGGTTCTGTTCCGCCACATTTGACTCGTGGTAAGGGCGGACCAACCATGCCAGTCATTGCAGATATCGTCTTTGATGGTGGTTTTGCGGATAAGGCTGAGGCAGAAAGCTTTGGCATCCGTCCTGGTGACACCATTGTACCAGATAGTGCTGCAATCTTGACAGCCAATGAAAAAAATATCATCTCAAAAGCTTGGGACAACCGCTACGGTGTTCTTATGGTTAGCGAGTTGGCGGAAGCTCTGTCAGGTCAAAAACTCGGAAATGAACTCTATCTTGGCTCTAACGTCCAAGAAGAAGTTGGTCTGCGTGGTGCTCATACTTCCACAACCAAGTTTGACCCAGAAGTCTTCCTCGCAGTTGATTGCTCACCAGCAGGTGATGTCTACGGTGGTCAAGGCAAGATTGGAGATGGAACCTTGATTCGTTTCTACGATCCAGGTCACTTGCTTCTCCCAGGGATGAAGGATTTTCTTTTGACAACGGCTGAAGAAGCTGGTATCAAGTACCAATACTACTGTGGTAAAGGCGGAACAGACGCTGGCGCAGCTCATTTGAAAAATGGTGGTGTCCCATCAACAACAATCGGAGTCTGTGCTCGTTATATCCATTCTCACCAAACCCTCTACGCAATGGATGACTTCCTAGAAGCGCAAGCTTTCTTACAAGCTTTGGTGAAGAAATTGGATCGTTCAACGGTTGATTTGATTAAAAATTATTAAACCATAAGGGAGGTGGTAGGGATGGTAGAACCAAACCTAGAAAGCCTTGTAAAAGATCTTTACAATCATGCTCGACATGATTTGAGTGAAGATTTAGTTGCTGCTCTCCTAGAGACTGCTAAAAAACTGCCTACTACAAATGAGCAATTGCTGGCAGTCCGTCTCTCAGGCCTGGTCAATCGTGAATTGCTCAAGAATCCTAGACATCCGGCACCTGAGTTGCTCAACTTGGCTCGCTTTATCAAAAGAGAAGAAGCTAAGTACAGAGGAACCGCAGCTTCTGCGCTTATGTATGGGGAGCTCTTTAAAATGCTTTGATTCCATTGTGAATCAAAGCATTTTTCTATATGGTGGAATAGCAATTCTTGGTACTTATACTCAATGAAAATCAAAGAGCAAACTAGGAAACTAGCCGCAGGCTGTACTTGAGTACGGCAAGGCGACGTTGACGTGGTTTGAATTTGATTTTCGAAGAGCATTAGATTTGTTCAGCGATGACCTTTTCAGCCAGATTCATAGCATGGTCTGATACACGAGTGTAGTGGGAAACAATATCGATAAAGTTGACCCCAGCTTGTGTTGAACACTCACCCTTATTAAGGCGTTTGATGTGGGTCTTTCTGAGAACACGTTCCATATTGTTGATTTCTTTATGGCGTTCAATCAGACTTTGAGCTTTTTCGATATCATTGTTTTCCACGCTATCAAGGGCATCCTTGATAAAGCCAGTGGTTTTTTGATAGATATCAGCTAATTCCTGCAAAGCAGCTTCAGAGAACTCAACATTTTTACGTTGAAGGTAGTCGGTTAGATTGATTAGCGCTTCTGCGTGGTCCCCAATCCGTTCCAAATCACGGGATGAATCAAGGATGTTGGTGAGCACTTCACTTTCTTTCTGGCTAAGGGCTTCACTTGAAAGAGTAATGAGATAACGAGTCAATTTTTCATCAATGGTATTGATGGCTTCTTCTGTCTTGTGTCCCTTTTCAGCAATCTTTTCATTGAGGTCAATGATGTAGTTGTATGAAAGGTCGAAGGCTTTAGAAGCGTAATTTCCTAAGTGAAGGAGTTCTTTTTTCGCATTTCCGAGAGCGATTGATGGAGCTTGTTTAATCAAATGCTCATCAAGATAAAGTGGCTCGTACTTCACAACTTCATCTTCACCAGGGATGAGCTTGGTTACAAAGTAGGCCAAAGCTCCGATGAATGGAAATTGTACAATGGTGTTACTTACGTTAAAGGCACCGTGAGAGAAGGCGATGGTCATCTCAGGTGAGAGGTGAAGGAGTGCTTGGAAGTACTCAATCATAGACGTAAATGGACCTAATAAGATTAAGCAAAGAATAGTCCCTAAAACGTTAAAGGTAACGTGGGTTGCAGCAACGCGTTTCGCAGAGACATTGGCACCAGCTGCCGCGATGATAACTGTTAGGGTTGTCCCGATATTATCCCCGAAGAGAACCGGTAGCGAACCTTTAAGGTCAAGGAATCCACCTGCATAGAGACCTTGCAAAATCCCGATTGTCGCAGAAGAAGCTTGGATGAGGACGGTAATCACTGCACCGGCAAAAACTCCTAACACAGGATTTTGTCCCAAGGTTACCATGTATTCCTTGAATTGTGGTAAATCTTTAAGAGGGCTCATACCGGCACTGATGAGGTTGAGGGCGTAGAAGATTCCTCCTACACCAAACAGGATGCGTCCGATATTGTTTGCTGTTCTGTTTTTGGTAAAGAAGAGGAACATGGTTCCAAGGAAAATCAGGGGTAAAGCATACTCACCAAGCTTGAAACCGATGATAAAGGAAGTAACTGTGGTTCCGATGTTGGCTCCCATGATAATTCCGATAGCCTGTCTAAGAGTTAGAAGGCTAGCGCTGACCAGTCCAACCGTGATGACTGTAACTCCTGTACTTGACTGAATCAGGGCAGTCACGACAATTCCGACTAGAACACCTAAAAAGGGATTGCTAGTGTACTTGTCAATGTAAAAACGAAGGCGATCTCCAGCAGCTTGTTGCAAACCGTCTCCCATGGTCTTGATACTATATAAGAATAGTCCCAGACCACCTAAAAAGTGAAATAAAATTTCCTGCCAATTAATGGACATTTCTTTTTCCTCCGAAAAATAATAACGGAATTTCTCCTATTCTATTTTAAAGGATAAAAGTAAATCTAACAAGTGTTAAGCTAAGATTTTAGAAAGAAAATTCGTTAGAATAGGCCTTAATTATATTAATTTTACCAATTTCTAACCTAGATATAGGTATTTCCTTTTATATATTGACATTTAAAAGAAATATTTTAAAATGAGGGAGGAATTATCTTGGTCCCTGTGATTGGGATAAAAATTTTATAAAGAAAGTTAAGCGCTTTCTTTTATACAACAAAATCAATCTTTTAGGAGGAGAAAATGAAGAATCCATTTTTTGAAAGACGTTGTCGTTACAGTATTCGTAAGTTATCAGTAGGAGCCTGCTCGCTGATGATTGGGGCTGTTTTATTTGCTGGTCCAGCCTTAGCAAAAGAAACTGCAGTTCCTGAAAATAATGGAGCCAATACAGAGCTTGTTTCAGGAGAGAGTGAGCATCCAACTAATGAAGCTGACAAGCAGCATGAAGGAGAACATGCTAGAGAAAATAAGCCAGAAAAGGCAGAAGGAGTAGCGACAGCATCTGAAACTGCTTCACCAGCAAGCAATGAAGCTGCAACTACTGAAACCGCAGAAGCAGCTAGCGCAGCTAAACCAGAGGAAAAAGAAAGTGAGGTGGCTGCAGAAACACCATCTGCAGAAGCAAAACCTAAGTCTGAAAAGGAAATAGAAGCAAAGCCCGAAGTAACTAGCCAAGGGGATGAGTCTAAGCCAGCAGCAGAAGCTAATAAGGCTGAAAAAGAAGTCCAGCCAGATGTCCCTAAAAATACGGAAAAAACACTAAAACCAAAGGAAATCAAATTTAATTCTTGGGATGAATTGTTGAAATGGGAACCAGGAGCTCGTGAAGATGACGCTATTAACCGCGGATCTGTTGCCCTCGCTTCACGTCGGACAGGTCATTTGGTTAATGAAAAAGCTAGCAAGGAAGCAAAAGTACAAGCCCTATCCAACACCAATTCTAAAGCAAAAGACCACGCTTCTGTTGGTGGAGAAGAGTTCAAGGCCTATGCTTTTGACTATTGGCAATATTTAGATTCAATGGTCTTCTGGGAAGGTCTCGTACCAACTCCTGACGTTATTGATGCAGGTCACCGTAACGGGGTGCCTGTATATGGTACACTTTTCTTCAACTGGTCTAATAGTATTGCTGATCAAGAAAAATTCGCTGAAGCTTTGAAGCAAGACCCAGATGGTAGCTTCCCAATTGCCCGTAAATTGGTGGATATGGCCAAGTATTATGGCTATGATGGCTATTTCATCAACCAGGAAACAACTGGGGATTTGGTTGAACCTCTTGGAGAAAAGATGCGCCAGTTTATGCTCTATACCAAGGAATATGCTGCTAAGGTAAACCATCCAATCAAGTATTCTTGGTACGATGCTATGACTTATAACTATGGACGTTACCACCAAGATGGTTTGGGAGAATACAACTACCAATTCATGCAACCAGAAGGAGATAAGGTTCCAGCAGATAACTTCTTTGCTAACTTTAACTGGGATAAGGCTAAGAATGATTACACTATTACAACTGCCAACTGGATTGTCCGTAACCCTTATGACGTATTTGCAGGTTTGGAATTGCAACAGGGTGGTTCCTACAAGGCCAAGGTCAAATGGAATGACATTTTAGATGAAAATGGGAAATTACGCCTTTCTCTGGGTTTGTTCGCCCCAGATACCATTACAAGTTTAGGAAAAACTGGTGAAGATTATCATAAGAATGAAGATATCTTCTTTACAGGTTATCAAGGTGATCCTACTGGCCAAAAACCAGGTGATAAAGATTGGTATGGGATTGCTAACCTAGTTGCGGACCGTACGCCAGCAGTAGGTAATACCTTTACTACTTCTTTTAATACAGGTCATGGTAGAAAATGGTTCGTAGATGGTAAGGTTTCTAAGGATTCTGAGTGGAATTACCGTTCAGTTTCAGGTGTTCTTCCAACATGGCGCTGGTGGCAAAAATCAACTGGTGATAAGTTGAAAGCAAGCTATGATTTTGAAGACGCTTATAATGGTGGAACTTCTCTCAAATTTGCAGGGGATCTTTCAGGTGCGACCAAGCAAGATGTGAATTTGTACTCTACTCGCTTGAAGGTGACAGATACCACTAAATTGCATGTTGCCCACAAAGGAGGCAAAGGGACCAAGGTTTATGTAGAATTTGCAACCAAGAAAGATTATACCTACGGTGATGAAGCTGCCCGTAAAGAATTGACAGTTTCAGATAACTGGACTACCGATGATTTTGATTTGAGTGCCTTGGCAGGTAAAACAATTTACGGTATTAAACTCTATTTTGAAAATGACAAAGACTTAAAAGGTTATCAATTTAACCTGGGGCAATTGACCATCAGCAATAATCAAGATGCTCCTCAGGCACCAACCACAGTAGCTGTAGCCAAACAAGTCCTTAAAAATGCCCAAGAAGCGGAAGCAGTTGTGCAATTTAAAGGCAACAAGGATGCAGATTTCTATGAAGTTTACGAAAAAGATGGAGACAGCTGGAAATTACTAACTGGCTCATCTTCTACAACTATTTATCTACCAAAAGTTAGCCGTTCAGCAAGTGCTCAGGGTACAACTCAAGAACTGAAGGTTGTAGCAGTCGGTAAAAATGGGGTTCGTTCAGAAGCTGCAACCACAACCTTTGATTGGGGCATGACTGTAAAAGATACCAGCCTACCAAAACCACTAGCTGAAAATATTGTTCCAGGTGCAACAGTTATTGATAGTACTTTCCCTAAGACTGAAGGTGGAGAAGGTATTGAAGGTATGTTGAATGGTACCATTACCAGTCTTTCAGACAAGTGGTCTTCTGGACAGTTAAGTGGTAGTGTGGATATTCGTTTGACCCAGCCACGTACAGTTGTTAGATGGGTGATGGACCATGCTGGAGCTGGTGGAGAATCTGTAAACGATGGTTTGATGAACACCAAAGACTTTGACCTCTATTATAAAGATGCGGATGGTCAATGGAAGTTGGCTAAGGAAGTCCGTGGCAATAAAGCCCATGTTACAGATATTACCCTTGACAAACCTATCACAGCTCAAGATTGGCGCTTGAATGTTGTCACTTCTGACAATGGAACTCCATGGAAGGCTATTCGTATCTATAACTGGAAAATGTATGAAAAGCTTGATACTGAAAGTGTCAATATTCCGATGGCCAAGGCTGCAGCCCGTTCTCTAGGCAATAACAAGGTACAAGTTGGCTTTGCGGATGTACCGGCCGGAGCAACCATTACCGTTTATGATAATCCAAATTCTCAAACTCCGCTTGCAACCTTGAAGAGCGAAGTTGGAGGAGAGCTAGCAAGTTCACCATTGGATTTGACAAATCAATCTGGTCTTCTTTACTATCGTACCCAGTTGCCAGGCAAGGAAATTAGTAATGTCCTAGCAGTTTCCGTTCCAAAAGATGACAGAAGAATCAAGTCAGTCAGCCTAGAAACAGGACCTAAGAAAACAAGCTACGCCGAAGGGGAGGATTTGGACCTTAGAGGTGGTGTTCTTCGAGTTCAGTACGAAGGTGGAGCTGAGGACGAACTTATTCGCCTAACTCACGCGGGTGTATCAGTATCAGGTTTTGATACGCATCATAAGGGAGAACAAAATCTTACTTTACAATATTTGGGGCAACCGGTACATGCTAATTTATCAGTGACTGTTACTAGTCAAGATGAAGCAAGTCCGAAAACTATTCTGGGAATTGAAGTAAGTCAGGAACCGAAAAAAGATTACCTAGTTGGTGATAGCTTAGACTTGTCTGAAGGACGCTTTGCAGTGGCTTATAGTAATGACACTATGGAAGAACATTCCTTTACTGATGAGGGAGTTGAAATTTCTGGTTACGATGCTCAAAAGACTGGTCGTCAAACCTTGACTCTTCGTTACCAAGGTCATGAAGTCAACTTTGATGTTTTGGTATCTCCAAAAGCAGCATTGAACGATGAGTACCTTAAACAAAAATTAGCAGAAGTTGAAGCGGCTAAGAACAAGGTGGTCTATAACTTTGCTTCACCAGAAGTAAAAGAA
This sequence comes from Streptococcus oralis subsp. dentisani, assembly GCF_002860905.1. Taxonomy (GTDB): domain Bacteria; phylum Bacillota; class Bacilli; order Lactobacillales; family Streptococcaceae; genus Streptococcus; species Streptococcus oralis_BA. Next base: position 98,680 of record NZ_PKIG01000004.1, read on the forward strand.
GCCTTCTTGAAAGCAATTGAAGCGGCCGAACAAGTGTTGAAAGACCATGAAACTAGCACCCAAGATCAGGTTAATGACCGACTTAATAAATTGACAGAAGCTCATAAAGCTCTGAATGGTCAAGAGAAATTTACGGAAGAAAAGACAGAACTTGATCGCTTAACAGGTGAGGCTCAAGAACTCTTGGCTGCCAAACCAAACCATCCTTCAGGTTCTGCCCTAGCTCCGCTTCTTGAGAAAAACAAGGCCTTGGTTGAAAAAGTAGATTTGAGTCCAGAAGAGCTTGCAACAGCAAAACAGAGTCTGAAAGATCTGGTTGCTTTATTGAAAGAAGACAAGCCAGCAGTATTTTCTGATAGTAAAACAGGTGTTGAAGTACACTTCTCAAATAAAGAGAAGACTGTTATCAAGGGCTTAAAAGTAGAGCGTGTTCAAGCAAGTGCTGAAGAGAAGAAATACTTTGCTGGAGAAGATGCTCATGTCTTTGAAATAGAAGGTCTAGATGAAAAAGGCCAAGACGTTGATCTCTCTTACGCTTCTATTGTGAAAATTCCAATTGAAAAAGATAAAAAAGTGAAGAAAGTCTTCTTCTTACCTGAAGGTAAAGAAGCTGTAGAATTGGCTTTTGAACAAACGGATAATCATGTCATCTTTACAGCACCACACTTTACTCATTATGCCTTTGTTTATGAATCTGCTGAAAAACCACAACCTGCTAAACCGGTAGAAAAAGTTATTTCAAGCAAGGAACCGGCTGAAGGTGTCAAGAATTTGGTTGTGGATACTCCGAAATTAGAAGTCGAAGAGACAAGTATTGCCTTCGAACACCAAGAACGTCCAAATCCAAATCTCCCAGTCGGTCAACGTCAACTTGTCCAAGCAGGAGTTGAGGGGCAAATTCGCCGTTTGATTGAAGTAGATAGTCAAGGCAATCGTACGCTTCGCGCTACAGAAGTTTTGAAAGAAGCAAGCCCTGAAATCGTAGAAGTAGGTACTGGTCTCATTCCTGCCAATCCAGCACCACAAAACACAGACCTTCCAAAACCTACTAATCAACCGGCTTCTGATCAACAAAAGGCTCCTAAATTGGAAGTTCAAGAGGAAAAGGTTGCCTTTGACCGTCAAGAGCATGAAAATGCTGAGATGCTAGTTGGGGAACAACGAGTCATCATACAGGGACGAGATGGTCTGTTGAGACATGTCTTTGAAGTTGATGAAAACGGTCAGCGTCGTCTTCGTTCAACAGAAGTCATCCAAGAGGCGATTCCTGAACCAGCAGTAGCGCCTACACAAGAAAAACCAGCCCAAAATACAGCAGTTAAATCAGAAGAAGCAGGCAAACAATTGCCAAATACAGGAACTGCTGATGCCAATGAAGCCCTAATAGCAGGATTGGCAAGCCTTGGTCTTGCTAGTTTAGCCTTGACATTGAAACAGAAAAAAGAAGATGAAGATTAAATATCGAAAAATCTTGTGAAATCTTTCCTTATATTTCCAAAGTGTGATATAATAGTTTCGAATAAAATAAATAAAGGGGTTTTTGTAACATGGCAAAACTTACTGTTAAAGACGTTGACTTGAAAGGTAAAAAAGTCCTCGTTCGTGTTGACTTCAACGTACCATTGAAAGATGGCGTAATCACTAACGACAACCGTATCACAGCAGCTCTTCCAACTATTAAGTACATCATCGAACAAGGTGGACGTGCAATTCTTTTCTCTCACCTTGGACGTGTGAAAGAAGAAGCTGATAAAGCTGGTAAATCACTTGCTCCTGTAGCTGCTGACTTGGCTGCTAAATTGGGTCAAGATGTTGTTTTCCCAGGTGTCACTCGTGGTGCTGAATTGGAAGCAGCAATCAACGCTCTTGAAGATGGACAAGTTCTCTTGGTTGAAAACACTCGTTATGAAGATGTTGACGGCAAGAAAGAATCTAAAAACGATCCTGAACTTGGTAAATACTGGGCATCACTTGGAGATGGTATCTTCGTAAACGATGCATTCGGTACAGCTCACCGTGCACACGCATCTAACGTTGGTATCTCAGCAAACGTTGAAAAAGCAGTTGCTGGTTTCCTTCTTGAAAACGAAATTGCCTACATCCAAGAAGCAGTTGAAACTCCAGAACGTCCATTCGTAGCGATCCTTGGTGGTTCAAAAGTTTCAGACAAGATCGGTGTTATCGAAAACTTGCTTGAAAAAGCTGATAAAGTCCTTATCGGTGGTGGTATGACTTACACATTCTACAAAGCACAAGGTATCGAAATCGGTAACTCACTTGTAGAAGAAGACAAATTGGATGTTGCGAAAGCTCTTCTTGAAAAAGCAAACGGTAAATTGATCTTGCCAGTTGACTCAAAAGAAGCTAACGCATTTGCTGGCTACACTGAAGTGCGTGACACTGAAGGTGAAGCAGTTTCTGAAGGCTTCCTTGGTCTTGACATCGGTCCAAAATCTATCGCTAAATTTGACGAAGCTTTGACTGGTGCCAAAACAGTTGTATGGAACGGACCTATGGGTGTATTTGAAAACCCAGATTTCCAAGCTGGTACAATTGGTGTGATGGACGCTATCGTGAAACAACCAGGCGTTAAATCAATCATTGGTGGTGGTGACTCAGCTGCCGCAGCGATCAACCTTGGTCGCGCAGACAAATTCTCATGGATTAGTACGGGTGGTGGAGCATCAATGGAACTTCTCGAAGGTAAAGTATTGCCAGGTTTGGCTGCACTTACAGAAAAATAATTTCAGCACGTTAGTCTCTACAAAATCCTGATTTTGTAGAAAAAGGAACAAAACTGAAACGTTAACAAAAAGGTGGCTATGTCACCTTTTTGTGTTAGTGTAGGTATTTGTGACGCGGTGGTGGGGCATCAATGGAGCTTCTTGAAGGTAATACTCTTCGAAAATCAAATTCAAACCACGTCAACGTCGCCTTGCCGTACTCAAGTACAGCCTGCGGCTAGTTTCCTAGTTTGCTCTTTGATTTTCATTGAGTATAAAGTTCTTCCAGGACTTGCAGCCTTGACAGAAAAATAAGATTTTATAAACAAGTCAAAGAAGAGAGGGATGAAAGTTCCTCTTTTCTTTTGCTTAAAATAAAAACGCTTCCTCTCAACTATTACTCATAAAAATCACCGATTTATGATAAAATGGAAATAGAAAGTTGAGATTATGAGTTATTTTAAAAAATATAAATTCGATAAATCCCAGTTCAAACTTGGTATGCGAACCTTTAAAACAGGTATTGCTGTTTTTCTAGTTCTCTTGATTTTTGGCTTTTTTGGTTGGAAAGGTCTTCAAATTGGTGCTTTGACAGCCGTTTTTAGCCTGAGGGAGAGTTTTGATAAGAGTGTCCATTTTGGGACTTCGCGTATTCTAGGAAATAGTATCGGTGGCCTCTATGCCCTAGTCTTCTTCTTATTAAATACCTTTTTCCACGAAGCCTTTTGGGTGACCTTGGTAGTTGTTCCAATCTGCACCATGTTAACCATTATGACAAATGTAGCCATGAATAACAAAGCAGGAGTTATTGGTGGTGTAGCAGCTATGTTAATCATTACCTTATCGATTCCGAGTGGCGAAACAATTTTGTACGTATTTGCGCGTGTATCAGAAACTTTCATGGGAGTTTTTGTCGCAATTCTCGTAAATTACGATATTGATCGTATTCGGCTCTTTTTAGAGAAAAAAGAAAAATAATGTTACATTTTATAACATTATCAATTGACGTTTATCTTTTTTTAGACTATAATAGACAGAAAGAAGGAAATTGTAAATGAAGGAAAAAGAATTTCGCCGAAATATGGCTGTTTTTCCTATCGGCAGTGTTATGAAGTTGACCGATCTATCGGCGCGTCAGATTCGTTATTATGAAGATCAAGAGTTGATTAAGCCTGATCGAAACGAAGGGAACCGTCGCATGTATTCCTTGAATGACATGGATCGTCTGCTTGAAATCAAAGATTATATCTCTGAAGGTTATAATATCGCTGCCATTAAGAAAAAATATGCTGAACGTGAAGCGAAATCCAAGAAAGCGGTTAGTCAGACTGAAGTGCGTCGTGCACTTCACAATGAACTCCTCCAACAGGGTCGCTTTGCTTCAGTACGGTCACCTTTTGGTCGCGGTTAGGCAACCGCAGGTAGTCATACATTAAGGAGAAAACTCATGCCAATCACAGCTGCAGATATTCGTCGTGAAGTCAAGGAAAAAAATGTTACCTTTATCCGTCTCATGTTCTCAGATATTTTGGGAACCATGAAAAACGTCGAAATTCCTGCTACAGATGAACAGTTAGATAAAGTCTTGTCAAATAAGGCTATGTTTGATGGATCTTCTATTGAAGGTTTTGTACGTATCAATGAGTCGGATATGTACTTGTACCCAGACTTGGATACATGGACAGTCTTCCCTTGGGGAGATGAAAATGGAAGTGTTGCAGGTTTGATCTGTGATGTCTATACAACAGAAGGTGAACCATTTGCAGGAGACCCTCGTGGCAATTTGAAACGTGCTCTTCGTCACATGGAAGAAGTGGGATTCAAATCCTTCAACCTTGGACCAGAACCAGAATTCTTCCTATTTAAGTTGGATGAAAATGGAGATCCAACACTTGAAGTGAATGACAAGGGTGGCTACTTTGATTTGGCGCCTACTGACCTTGCGGACAACACACGTCGTGAGATTGTCAATGTCTTAACCAAAATGGGATTTGAAGTAGAAGCCAGTCACCACGAAGTTGCTGTTGGACAACACGAGATTGACTTTAAGTACGATGAAGTTCTCCGTGCTTGTGATAAGATTCAAATCTTCAAACTTGTTGTTAAAACCATTGCTCGCAAACATGGTCTTTACGCAACCTTTATGGCCAAACCAAAATTTGGTATTGCTGGATCAGGTATGCACTGTAATATGTCCTTGTTTGATGAAGAAGGAAACAATGCCTTCTTTGATCCAAATGATCCAAAAGGAATGCAGTTGTCAGAAACTGCCTACCATTTCCTTGGCGGTTTGATTAAGCATGCCTACAACTATACTGCCATTATGAACCCAACAGTTAACTCATACAAACGTTTGGTTCCAGGTTATGAAGCACCTGTTTACATTGCTTGGGCTGGTCGTAACCGTTCGCCACTTGTGCGTGTGCCTGCTTCACGTGGTATGGGAACTCGTCTTGAGTTGCGTTCAGTGGATCCAATGGCGAACCCTTACATCGCTATGGCTGTTCTTTTGGAAGTTGGTTTGCATGGTATTGAAAATAAAATCGAAGCACCAGCTCCTATCGAAGAAAATATCTACATCATGACAGCAGAAGAGCGCAAGGAAGCTGGTATTACAGACCTTCCATCAACTCTTCACAACGCTTTGAAAGCTCTGACTGAAGATGAGGTTGTCAGAGCGGCTCTTGGAGAACATATCTATACTAGTTTCCTTGAAGCCAAACGAATCGAATGGGCAAGTTATGCAACCTTCGTTTCACAATGGGAAATTGATAACTATTTAGACCTTTACTAATATAGAAGAAAGATTGCCTGAGGGTGGTCTTTTTTCTTGTGTTTTATATCGAGATGTGATATATTTTATATAACGAGGTGCGATATATCGAACTGAATAGGAGGTGGTTATAAATGGAATTAACGGATAAGATTCGTCGAGTTTATCTTCCGATGACGGAAACGGGTTTTTATATCTTGTTCTGTCTGCAAAAGGAAGGTCATGGGTACAGTATTACGCAAAAGGTCAAGGAGATGACAGATTTGCAAGTTTCGATTAGTCCTGGAACTATGTATGGAACCTTGTCAAAGATGGAAAAGGATGGTTTGATTTCCTTTGTCCGCGAAGAGGAAAAACGGAAAATCTATCAGATTACAGACTTGGGACGCAAAGTCTTAGATATTGAATTGAAGCGTATTGAACGGCTCTATAGAAACAGTCGGGAGGAAGGATGATGGAAAAGAAAATTGTTTATCGAATTTTTACAATTGCGGATTATGAGAGGGAAGCTCTATACTTTAGAGAAATGCATGCTAAGGGCTGGAAACTTAGGGAAGTAAGCTACTCTATCTTATTGTTTGCAGTTAAATATACCTTTGAAAAATGTCACCCTGAGCAAGTGTCTTATCAGTTGGATTTTTACCCAATGGAAAAATCAGAGAGAGCCTCCTATTTACAACTGTTTAAAGACTGTGGCTGGGAGCATATTACAGACTTTAATAGTTTTTCTTATTTTAGAAAAGCACATTCTGAAATTGAATCGAATGTAGAATTTGAAATCTATAATGACGCTGCTGGGAAGTTAGCTATGGTTAATCGCATTTTAAGACTGCGATTAGTACCTGTTTTACTTTTGCTAGCCATACATATACCATTCTTACTTAAATTGCTCAATAGAAGTAATGCGTATGGTCTATGGGGTTTACTTGCAGTCGGGCTAGATATTTTCTTGTCTTTAATCCTTTTATTAATAGTTGCCTATATTAGCTGGAAGTTATGGCATAAAAAGAAGGAATTATCAGATTTATGATAGGGTAGGTATGCTCAAAATTGGAGGGGAAGTCATGATAAATAAAAAGCAATTTCGGATCTTCACGATTCTTGATTTGGATAAGAAAGAAGAATATTTACATGAGATGCACTTGGAAGGTTGGAGGTATAGAGCGAGTCGTTTTGGTTTGTTCTATTTTAACCAATGTCAACCAGACGATGTTATCTACTGTATCTATGATTCTAGATTTCTTAAAAAGTATAAGCATGAACTGCAAGATTTTAGAAATAGAGGTTGGGAATTGATAGAAACAGGTTTTTGTTCAATTTTTCGTAAACCAGCTTCTGATCTACTTTCAGAGGATCAAGTCTATATGAGTAAGGGGCTCAGATGGGAAGTTATGCGATATAGACTTCGTTCATGTACAGCTACTTTCTTAGGTGGTCTTGTTGTTTGTATGAGTTCGTTTAGAGAAGATCTTTCTATGTCTTTCTTCATTATTTTTGTTTTGTATGCTTTTCTGATTTCCTATCTAATCTATGGTTATTTCAGACTAAAAAGAAAATACCTAGTAGATAAACAGTAAGTTTCTAGGTCTTCAGACTGATTTTTAGCACTCTTTACAAAAGAGTGCTAATTTTTTGAGTTTTTATCTTGACATTCTCTTTTAAGGGTGTATAATAGAATCATAAGTTAGCACTTGAGTGTATCGAGTGCTAATCGATCAGACAGAGAGGAGTGATGAGGTGGTTACAGAGCGTCAGCAGGATATTTTAAATCTGATTATTGACATCTTTACCAAAACGCACGAACCTGTCGGATCCAAAGCCCTGCAAGAGTCTATTAACTCTAGCAGTGCTACCATTCGTAATGACATGGCGGCTCTAGAAAAGCAAGGTTTGCTTGAAAAGGCTCATACTTCAAGTGGTCGGATGCCAAGTGTTGCTGGTTTTCAGTACTATGTGAAACACTCACTGGATTTTGACCGACTGGCTGAAAATGAGGTTTATGAGATTGTCAAAGCCTTTGATCAGGAATTCTTCAAATTGGAGGATATTCTGCAAGAGGCTGCTAATCTACTGACAGACTTGAGTGGCTGTACGGTAGTGGCACTGGATGTTGAGCCCAGCAGGCAACGTTTGACAGCCTTTGATATCGTCGTTCTGGGGCAACATACAGCATTGGCAGTATTCACCCTAGACGAGTCTCGGACGGTTACCAGTCAGTTTCTGATTCCAAGGAACTTCTTGCAGGAGGATTTGCTGAAACTGAAGAATATCATTCAGGAACGTTTCCTCGGTCACACCGTTCTAGATATCCACTACAAGATTCGGACAGAGATTCCGCAGATTATCCAGCGTTACTTTACAACAACGGACAATGTCATGGATCTCTTTGAACACATCTTTAAAGAAATGTTTAACGAAAACATTGTGGTGGCGGGCAAGGTCAATCTTTTGAATTTTGCCAATCTAGCAGCCTATCAGTTCTTTGACCAACCGCAAAAGGTGGCCTTGGAGATTCGTGAGGGGCTGCATGAGGATCAGATGCAAAATGTCCGTGTTGCGGACAGTCAAGAGTCCTGTCTAGCAGACCTAGCGGTGATTAGTAGCAAGTTCCTCATTCCTTATCGAGGAGTTGGAATTCTAGCCATTATCGGTCCAGTCAATCTGGATTACCAACAGCTAATCAACCAAGTCAATGTGGTCAACCGTGTTTTGACCATGAAGTTGACAGATTTTTACCGCTACCTTAGCAGTAATCATTACGAAGTACATTAAGATTGAAATCATTAAAGGAGGCGAAAATGGCCCAAGATATAAAAAATGAAGAAGTAGAAGAAGTTCAAGAAGAGGAAGTTGTGGAAACGGTAGAAGAAGCAACTCCTGAGAAGTCTGAGTTGGACTTGGCAAATGAACGTGCGGATGAGTTCGAAAACAAATACCTTCGTGCTCATGCAGAAATGCAAAATATCCAACGCCGTGCCAATGAAGAGCGTCAAAACTTGCAACGTTATCGTAGCCAAGACTTGGCAAAAGCGATTCTCCCTTCTTTGGACAACCTTGAGCGTGCACTCGCAGTTGAAGGTTTGACAGACGACGTTAAAAAAGGATTGGAGATGGTGCAAGAAAGCTTGATTCACGCTTTGAAAGAAGAAGGAATCGAAGAAATCGCAGCTGACGGAGAATTTGACCATAACTACCATATGGCCATCCAAACCCTCCCAGCAGACGATGAACACCCAGCAGATACCATCGCCCAAGTCTTCCAAAAAGGCTACAAACTCCATGACCGCATCCTACGCCCAGCAATGGTGGTTGTTTACAACTAGGCAATTCTGACGGTTGCTGAATCAACTCGTCGTCGAAATAAAATCGATTTCGACTTCTCGTGTCGCGATTTACATAATAGAAAACTTGTCCGAAACGACAATAAACTATGAAGAAAGATAAAAAAGTAGTTCAGCTTTGCAATAGTGAGCGAAGCGAACCAAAGATGATACTCTTCGCCGTGGCGCTATTTGCGCAAACTTTGAGACCTTAGGCTCAAAGTTTAGTCAAAGAGATTGACGAAGTCAAGCTCTGACGGCGCCGCCACTTAAGAAGAGTATCAAAAAGAAAAAAGAAGATAAATTTAAGGAGAAAAACACATGTCTAAAATTATCGGTATTGACTTAGGTACAACAAACTCAGCAGTAGCAGTTCTTGAAGGAACTGAAAGCAAAATCATCGCAAACCCAGAAGGAAACCGTACAACTCCATCTGTAGTCTCATTCAAAAACGGCGAAATCATCGTCGGTGATGCTGCAAAACGCCAAGCAGTTACAAACCCAGATACAGTCATCTCTATCAAATCTAAAATGGGAACTTCTGAGAAAGTTTCTGCTAACGGAAAAGAATACACTCCGCAAGAAATCTCAGCTATGATTCTTCAATACTTGAAAGGATACGCTGAAGACTACCTTGGTGAAAAAGTAACGAAAGCTGTTATCACAGTTCCTGCTTACTTTAACGATGCTCAACGTCAAGCAACTAAAGACGCTGGTAAAATCGCTGGTCTTGAAGTAGAACGTATTGTCAACGAACCAACTGCAGCAGCTCTTGCTTACGGTTTGGACAAGACTGATAAAGAAGAAAAAATCTTGGTATTTGACCTTGGTGGTGGTACATTCGACGTTTCTATCCTTGAATTGGGTGACGGTGTCTTCGACGTATTGTCAACTGCAGGGGACAACAAACTTGGTGGTGATGACTTTGACCAAAAAATCATTGACCACTTGGTAGCAGAATTCAAGAAAGAAAACGGTATTGACTTGTCTACTGACAAGATGGCAATGCAACGTTTGAAAGATGCAGCTGAAAAAGCGAAGAAAGACCTTTCTGGTGTAACTTCAACACAAATCAGCTTGCCGTTTATCACTGCAGGTGAGGCTGGACCTCTTCACTTGGAAATGACTTTGACTCGTGCTAAATTTGACGATTTGACCCGTGACCTTGTTGAACGTACAAAAGTTCCAGTTCGTCAAGCCCTTTCAGATGCAGGTTTGAGCTTGTCAGAAATCGATGAAGTTATCCTTGTTGGTGGTTCAACTCGTATCCCAGCCGTTGTAGAAGCAGTTAAAGCTGAAACTGGTAAAGAACCAAACAAATCAGTAAACCCTGATGAAGTAGTTGCTATGGGTGCTGCCATCCAAGGTGGTGTGATCACTGGTGATGTCAAAGACGTTGTCCTTCTTGACGTAACACCATTGTCACTTGGTATCGAAACAATGGGTGGTGTCTTCACAAAACTCATTGACCGTAACACAACAATCCCAACATCTAAATCACAAGTCTTCTCAACTGCGGCAGACAACCAACCAGCCGTTGATATCCACGTTCTTCAAGGTGAACGCCCAATGGCAGCAGATAACAAGACTCTTGGACGCTTCCAATTGACAGATATCCCAGCTGCACCTCGTGGAATTCCTCAAATCGAAGTAACATTTGATATTGACAAGAACGGTATCGTGTCTGTTAAGGCCAAAGACCTTGGAACTCAAAAAGAACAAACAATTGTGATCCAATCGAACTCAGGTTTGACAGACGAAGAAATCGACCGCATGATGAAAGATGCAGAAGCTAACGCTGAAGCAGATAAGAAACGTAAAGAAGAAGTTGACCTTCGTAACGAAGTAGACCAAGCGATCTTTGCGACTGAAAAGACAATCAAGGAAACTGAAGGCAAAGGCTTCGATGCAGAACGTGATGCTGCACAAGCTGCCCTTGATGACCTTAAGAAAGCTCAAGAAGACAACAACTTGGACGACATGAAAGCAAAACTTGAAGCATTGAACGAAAAAGCTCAAGGCCTTGCCGTTAAACTCTACGAACAAGCCGCAGCAGCGCAACAAGCTCAAGCAGGAGCAGAAGGCGCACAAGCAACAGGAAACGCAGGTGATGACGTCGTAGACGGAGAGTTTACGGAAAAATAAGATGTTGAGGCGTTAAGAAAACGAAAGAAAAATAGGAAGCCATCGCCTTGTGCGATGCACAAAAGATGGCTTATCTTTTTTCCGAAGTTTTTAGCCGAAACTCAGTTAAGCCTAACTCGGTAAGAATGACTAATTATTAAAGTGATTGTTATTCTACGGTGCTTTGCCTAAATGTTAATAATGATAGGAAGAAATCCAGAGGTTGCAACCCAGCCTCTGTTTTTCGATAAAATAGAGGATGTTGCGTATGAAAAAAGTACTTTGTATCATTTATCCTAATTTTTCTCTTTATGAGATAACCACTTTAACGAGTACTTTAGCTCTGTCTTTTGATATCACGATTGATTATGTAGCTTCTGAGAATTCGATGGTGGTCTCTGAGGATGGTTTGCCCTGTCAATCGACGAAAACATTGGATCAAATCCGTATAGAAGATTATTCTTGTGTGATTTTGCCAGGAATGGTAAATATAGGTCCTGCTCTACAAGATGAGAAATTGATCTCGTTTTTGAGAAGTCTTAATGAGCAAGATATCCTAATTGCAGCCATTTCTTCAGCGCCCCTTTTATTGGCGAAAGCAGGTTTATTGAACGATACGAAATTTACAGGTGGGATTTGGCAAAACTTCTTTGACTATTTTGAATTTCTTCCACGTGAGAATTTCCAACCGAAAGTTCTTGTCCAAGATAAACAAATCATTACGGCTATCGGTTTTGCACATCAAGAGTTTGCAAGAAAAGTGATTTTCGGTTTAGGGTTGGCAGAGAATACGGACAACTATTTTAAAGAACAGAACGAGTATGCTGAAGAGGATTTGATATTTACTCTATCAGATGAAGAGTTTAATCAAGTAAAGCAGAGTATAGAAAACAGCCTCTAAAGATTTACATGAAAATTATAGAAAGGAACAAGGGTGTTCGTAGTTGAACACGGGTTCCCAAATTTCTTACTCAATATAAAAGAAAGGAATTGAACCCGACCTAAATCGAGGTTTCGTTCCGTAATATTAACAGAAAGGAATAAGGGTGTTCGTAATTGAACTCGAGCGGAAAGCTTGGAAATTAGATAAACCTCCTAAGAAATCAGGATTTCTTGTCGGTTTCCTAAATTTCAGTCGCTTTCTGTTCGCTCTTAGTATCTTGTATGAACAATACTGAATTTTATGATCGTCTGGGGGTGTCAAAAAACGCTTCGGCAGACGAGATCAAAAAGGCTTATCGTAAGCTTTCCAAAAAATATCACCCAGATATCAATAAGGAGCCTGGTGCTGAGGAAAAATATAAGGAAGTTCAAGAAGCCTATGAGACTTTGAGTGACGACCAAAAACGTGCAGCCTATGACCAATATGGTGCTGCTGGTGCCAACGGTGGCTTTGGTGGTGCAGGTGGTTTCGGTGGTTTCAACGGGGCGGGTGGCTTCGGTGGTTTTGAGGATATTTTCTCAAGTTTCTTCGGCGGAGGGGGAGCTTCACGCAATCCAAATGCTCCTCGTCAGGGGGATGACCTCCAATACCGTGTGAACTTGACCTTTGAAGAAGCTATTTTTGGAGCTGAAAAAGAAGTTAAATACAACCGTGAAGCAAGCTGTCGTACATGTAATGGCTCTGGTGCTAAGCCAGGAACAAGTCCAGTCACTTGTGGACGCTGTCATGGAGCTGGTATCATTAACGTTGATACACAAACTCCTCTTGGTATGATGCGTCGTCAAGTAACCTGTGATGTCTGTCATGGTCATGGAAAAGAAATTAAAGATCCATGTACAACATGTCACGGAACAGGGCATGAAAAACAAGCCCATAGCGTACATGTGAAAATCCCTGCTGGTGTGGAAACAGGTCAACAAATTCGCTTAGCAGGCCAAGGTGAAGCAGGATTTAACGGTGGACCTTATGGTGACTTGTATGTAGTGGTTTCTGTGGAAGCCAGCGACAAGTTTGAACGTGAAGGAACCATTATCTTCTATAATCTGAACCTTAACTTTGTCCAAGCAGCTCTTGGTGACACAGTAGATATCCCAACTGTTCACGGCGATGTTGAATTGGTTATCCCAGAGGGCACTCAGACTGGTAAGAAATTCCGCCTACGTGGTAAGGGAGCACCGAGCCTTCGTGGTGGTGCAGTTGGTGACCAATACGTTACTGTTAATGTCGTGACTCCGACAGGCTTGAACGACCGTCAAAAAGCAGCCTTGAAAGAATTCGCAGCTGCAGGTGATTTGAAAGTCAATCCAAAGAAAAAAGGCTTCTTTGATCATATAAAAGATGCTTTTGATGGAGAATAAAGTAAAAAGAGCCGAGTGGCTCTTTTTGTTTATAGATTTTTTATGACTTCCCTTAAGTAATGACGGACGGTAGCGACCTTCTTCGAAGTTCCATACCTAAACTTTGAGCCTAGGTCTCAAAGTTTCCGAACACCTGAAACCAAACTATTTCAGGTGTTTTCATTACGGCGGGAAGTCTTCGATTTAGTGGTGCAACGATGAGTGAGTTGTCTAAATTGTGATGTATAGTTGATGGGATATAACTTGTTTACGTTATAAAAAGAGCCACTCGGCTCTTTTTACTTATCTTCAGTTTCCTGTGCTTCTTTGATAACAGCTAGTCTAGTCTGGATATCCTTTTCCAAGACCTTAAACTTGTAAGTCAGATCTTCTTGGTATTCCTTGATCAGTTCTTTTTGTTGGTCGATAATTTGCAGGCTGTTTTGGATAATATCCACATCGTCCTTGATAGCTTGAACGCGGTCAGTAGTGTTCAAGACTTCATCTGTGATGGCTTGGCGATTTTTTGTGACCAAATAACTTCCAGCTGCAGCTCCTGCAAATAGCAGTAGATTAGATAATTTCATGGCAACTCCTTAGGCGTTTTTGATAGTTTCAGCTACTTGAGCGAGTTTCTCAAAGTCTGGTTCGTGGGCGATAAAATCAATCATGAGGTCATCGTCTGCACTGTAGCGAGGCACGAGGTGAACGTGGGTATGAAAGACAGTTTGCCCTGCGATTTCTTCACAGTTAGCAATGATATTCATACCAGCGGCCTTGGTAGCTTTCATGACTTTTTGAGCCACTTTTGGCACTTGGGCAAAGAGTTGGCTGGCGCTAGTAGCGTCCATTTCCAAAAGATTACGATAGTGTTCCTTTGGCACGACCAAGGTGTGTCCTGGTGTCACTTGAGAGATATCAAGAAAGGCAAGAACCTGCTCATCTTCATATACTTTTGAAGCAGGAATTTCCCCTGCGATGATTTTACAAAAAATGCAATCTGACATAAAATCTACCTCTACTGTATTGAATTTTGATATAATATAGCTACATTATACCAGATTTGGAGAAAATATGTTAGAAATTAAAAACCTGACAGGTGGCTATGTCCATGTCCCTGTCTTGAAAGATGTGTCTTTTACTGTTGAAAGTGGGCAGTTGGTCGGTTTGATTGGTCTCAATGGTGCTGGGAAATCAACGACTATCAATGAGATTATCGGTCTCTTGACACCTTATAGCGGTTCCATCAATATCAATGGCCTGACCCTGCAAGAAGATGCGACTAGTTACCGCAAGCAAATTGGCTACATTCCTGAGACACCTAGCTTGTATGAGGAATTGACTCTCAGAGAGCATATCGAAACGGTTGCTATGGCTTATGGTATTGAGCAGAAAGTGGCTTTTGACCGAGTAGAGCCCTTGTTAAAAATGTTTCGTCTGGACCAGAAATTAGATTGGTTCCCTGTTCATTTTTCAAAAGGGATGAAGCAGAAAGTCATGATTATTTGTGCTTTTGTGGTGGATCCGAGTCTTTTTATCGTGGATGAGCCTTTCCTTGGTCTCGATCCGTTGGCGATTGCGGACTTGATTCAGCTTTTGGAAGTGGAAAAGCAAAAGGGCAAGTCCATTCTCATGAGTACCCACGTGTTGGATTCGGCGGAGAAGATGTGTGATGCCTTTGTCATTCTTCACAAGGGAGAGGTGCGCGCCAAGGGGAATCTGGCACAATTGCGCGAAGCCTTTGACATGCCTGAGGCTAGTTTGAATGATATTTACTTGGCTCTGACCAAAGAGGAGGAGCTATGAAAGACTTGTTTTTAAAGAGAAAGCAGGCTTTTCGTAAGGAGTGTGTCGGTTATCTGCGCTATGTTCTTAATGACCACTTTGTCTTGTTCCTGCTTGTCCTGCTGGGCTTTCTAGCCTACCAGTACAGTCAACTCTTGCAAGATTTTCCTGAAAATCATTGGCCTATCCTTTTATTTGTAGGAATTACGTCTGTTTTACTTTTGCTTTGGGGAGGAATTGCCACCTATATGGAGGCTCCAGACAAGCTCTTTCTCTTGGTCGGAGAAGAGGAAATCAAGCTCCATCTTAAGCGTCAAACTGGCATTTCCCTAGTCTTTTGGCTCTTTGTCCAGACCCTTTTCTTGCTGTTATTTGCGCCCTTATTTTTAGCCATGGGTTATGGCTTGCCTGTTTTTCTGGTCTATGTGCTTTTATTGGGGGTAGGAAAATATTTCCTCTTTCGTCAAAAGGCCAGCAAATTTTTCACTGAAACTGGACTGGACTGGGACTATGTTATTTCCCAAGAAAGCAAGCGCAAGCAAGTCTTGCTTCGTTTCTTTGCGCTCTTTACCCAGGTCAAGGGAATTTCAAACAGCGTCAAGCGTCGTGCTTATCTGGACTTTATCCTAAAGGCTGTTCAGAAGGTGCCTGGGAAGATTTGGCAAAATCTCTATCTGCGTTCTTATCTGCGAAATGGAGACCTCTTTGCTCTCAGTCTCCGTCTGCTCTTGCTTTCCATACTGGCGCAGGTCTTTATCGAGCAAGCTTGGATTGCGACAGCAGTGGTGGTTCTCTTTAACTACCTCTTGCTCTTCCAGTTGCTGGCCCTCTATCATGCCTTTGACTACCAGTATTTGACTCAACTCTTTCCACTGGACAAGGGGCAAAAGGAAAAAGGCTTACAGGCTGTAGTCCGAGGATTGACTAGTTTGGTCTTAGTAGTGGAATTAGTCGTCGGCCTTGTGACCTTCCAAGAAAAACTGGCCCTTCTAGCCTTGCTGGGTGCAGGTTTGGTTTTACTAGTCTTGTACTTACCTTATCAAGTAAAACGTCAGATGCTGGATTAATCTTGCCTATATGACACTAAAAAAGAAGTTGAGTTCAGTTTGTCTCAGCTTCTTTTATTTTCTACAAGATAATGGTTGGCCCGTAGAGACTCAACTTGGTCTTGACTTGGTCAAAGTGGAAGCGGTCATAGGCCCGCCAAGCGGCGCGAGTTGGAGCATCTGGATTGAGGGTGCTGAGTCCCATGAGAAGACTGGAAGTCTGGTAAAATTTTTCCAATTCAATCAAGACTCGATTATCCACTGTTTCAGCCTTGGCTAGAAAACCAAGAATAGAGTTTAGTTGCTCCTGAAAGCGGACGTCGTCAGCGCTTGCCTGTTTGCATGCTTGGTAGGCTTTGTTTAAGTCAGTAATCAAAGTCTGAGCTCTTTTGATGGGGTCTGTATCTGTCATGAGAATTCCTCCTCTAATCTGGGTGCTAGTCTTGTTTCTAGCAACTGTGTTTTGATACTGTCAGTCTATCACTTTTATCTCCTTTTTCACCATAAAATCTTTAATTGCCCTTGTAATTTCCTGAATGGTACTGTTAAAATTTTATGATAAAATAGTGGTAAGATTATCATGCTTATTTGAGGAACAAGCTACCCTTCAGGAGCGTTAAATGCCTGTTTAGGATTTGGTGGGCTTGTATCAAAGTATTTTTGCTATTCTCTTTTTAGGAAGAAATCGAAACAAGGAGAGTAAGAAGATGAGAATATTTGTTTTAGAAGATGATTTTTCCCAACAGACTAGGATTGAAACGACCATTGAGAAACTTTTGAAAGCACATCATATCACTCCGAGTTCTTTTGAAGTTTTTGGTAAGCCAGACCAGCTGCTGGCAGAGGTGCATGAGAAGGGAGCTCATCAGCTATTCTTTTTGGACATTGAGATTCGAAATGAGGAGATGAAGGGTCTGGAAGTGGCTAGAAAGATTCGGGATCGGGATCCTTATGCCCTCATCGTCTTTGTGACGACTCACTCGGAGTTTATGCCCCTGTCCTTTCGCTATCAAGTGTCTGCTTTGGACTACATTGATAAGGCTTTGTCGGCAGAGGGATTTGAGTCTCGTATTGAGACAGCCCTCCTCTATGCCAATAGTCAAGATAGTAAGAGTCTGGCGGAAGATTGCTTTTACTTTAAATCAAAATTTGCCCAATTCCAGTATCCTTTTAAAGAGGTTTATTATCTTGAAACGTCGCCCAGAGCCCATCGTGTTATTCTCTATACCAAGACAGACAGGCTGGAATTTACAGCGAGTTTAGAGGAGGTTTTCAAGCAGGAGCCCCGTCTCTTGCAGTGTCACCGCTCTTTTCTCATCAATCCTGCCAATGTAGTTCGTTTGGATAAGAAAGAAAAACTCCTTTTCTTTCCCAATGGAGGAAGCTGTATGATTGCGCGTTATAAGGTCAGAGAAGTGTCTGAGGCCATCAATAACTTACATTGAGTGAGGTGCTGGAATGGAATTAGTTTGGAAGATAGTATATGTGTTTTTGATATCTGGATTGGAATTGTTTATATTTTTTAAGGTGGATGGAATTGTTCTAACTCTGGAGAGAGTTTTTAAGTCCTTTCTTTTTAAGCTACTTTTAGCAGTTGTTTTTGTAACGATTAGCTATATAGTAGGAAATACTTACC
The DNA here is from genome assembly GCF_002860905.1 of Streptococcus oralis subsp. dentisani. GTDB lineage: Bacteria > Bacillota > Bacilli > Lactobacillales > Streptococcaceae > Streptococcus > Streptococcus oralis_BA. Next base: position 116,367 of record NZ_PKIG01000004.1, read on the forward strand.
TATCTTATTTTATGGAACCCTTGTACGGCATTGGTTTATCTTTCTTATTGTTAAGAGGGCTTCCTAAAAAACTACTCTTCTTTTATGGTCTCTTTCCAATGATGTTGGTGAATCTTTTTTTCAGGGTAGTCTCCTATTTTGTGCTTCCATTTTTGGGGCAAGGGCATGTGTATGATGACCGCTCTTTTATTTGGTTATGTATAAAAATTTTCATTTGCTTTATTTCTCTAGCCTTTTTGAAATGGTTAGACTATGATTTTACTAGTTTGAGAAGGGAGATTCTCGATAAAGGTTTTCAAAAGTCCCTGACTAAAATTAACTGGATAATGGGGGCTTACTATCTAGTGATGCAAAGTCTGTCTTTCTTTGAATATGAACAAGGTATTCAATCAACGACTGTTCGCCATCTGATTCTAGTGTTTTACTTGCTCTTTTTTATGGGGATTATCAAGAAATTGGATACCTATTTGAAGGACAAACTTCATGAGAGACTGGACCAAGAGCAGGTCTTGCGCTACAGAGATATGGAACGCTATAGTCGGCATATAGAGGAACTTTACAAGGAAGTCCGGAGTTTTCGCCATGACTACACCAACCTCTTGACCAGTTTACGTCTGGGCATTGAAGAGGAGGATATGGAGCAGATAAAAGAGGTCTACGACTCGGTCTTAAAGGATTCTAGTGAAAAATTGCAGGACAATAAATATGACCTTGGACGATTGGTAAATATTCGTGACCGTGCCCTCAAAAGTCTCCTAGCAGGTAAATTTCTAAAAGCCAGAGATAATAAGATTGTATTTAATGTCGAAGTTCCTGAAGAGATTCAGGTCGAGGGGATGAGTCTACTTGATTTTCTAACCATTGTGTCTATCCTTTGTGACAATGCTATTGAAGCTAGTGTAGAGGCCAGTCAACCTCACGTTTCAATCGCCTTTTTAAAAAATGGGGCACAGGAGACCTTTATCATCGAAAATGCCATCAAAGAAGAGGGGATAGATATTTCTGAGATTTTCTCCTTTGGAGCCAGTTCTAAAGGGGAGGAGAGAGGAGTTGGTCTCTATACCGTCATGAAGATTGTGGAAAGCCATCCTAATACCAGTCTAAATACCACCTGTCAAGATCAAGTCTTTCGTCAGGTTTTAACGGTTCACTTGCTGCCGGTTGGTCATTAGAAAATTTGTGAAAAAATTGGTAGAAGTTAACAGACAAAGTTTGTCTTTATTGAGCCTGACTTTTACCAGAGTATCTGAGGTATCATAAATGAATAAGAAATCCTTTTTTATCATCTGTTCTACGTTGATTATAGCATCAAATCTTCTCATGATTTCCGTGGTGAACAAGGGAGAAGAAACAGGGAGCAACCTGTTTGTGATTGCTATAGCCTGTGTTTTGCTGCCAGCCTTTTTATATGCGGTTGAAAACAGACTTACTTCAATGGTAAGAGTAGAATCAATACTCCTGATTCAGTTGACAGTTATATCCCTACTCCGTCTTATAAACAGAATAGGGAGTACGCCTGAAATCCTCAACATTATCATTACCCTTATCGCTTTGGCAAGTGGGACAGCTGCTATTCTTGTTGCAATCATGAGAATATATGAGAACAGACGGAAGTAAGGCTGAATAGCTTTCGATGTATTTTCACATTGTTAAATTTCCCTAGGGCAAGTATGTTTTTCATGCTTGCTTTTTTTATTTTTAACAATTCAAGATGTTTTGATGACCATTTATGATTTGGATGGAAAATTTAAAAAAATAGTAGTATACTAACCTTATTAAGGTTGTAATAAGACGAAAGTAAAAAGAGGTATTCCTCGTGAATGCAAAAACAATGTTACAATTGGCTATTATGGTTGCTTAAAGGCTTGAGCTTGTGTACTTGGAGGTAATTATGGATTTCAAAAGTTTTCTTATTGTTTTTGTTGTTGGTATGTTTGTTTCTTTTATTACTTCTTTAATTAGGGAAAAATTTTTAAAATCTCCAAAGAAGAATAAAGATAGATCTAATTAGATAAAGAGATTTTTTATCGCTAGTTTAATCTACAGGGGAGTTTCTTTAATATTGTTTCGCCTGTCAAAATGATATGTGATAGCAGAATAAAAAATCTACAAATTAAGTTGGTATCAATATGGTGTAAAGGGCAAGTATGTTTTTCATGCTTGCTTTTTAAATTTTTTACAATTCAAGATGTTTTGATGACCATTTATGATTTGAGTGTTCCAAGGATAAAATGAGTGCTATACTAGCAGTGTAAAGGTTGTAGCTAAACTAAGATAAAGCATACATTTGGGAGGAAATTTTATGAAGAAAAAAATACTGATTATTTTCGTTCTATATCTGATCATGTCTACCCTTCTTTATCCGCTTAGGGAGAGTATTTGGTATCATCTATTTTATACCATAGCCTATATGATTGCGGTTGTGATCTATTTTGCTTTAACTAAAAAGAAAGGAGCAAAGAAATGAAAGCTTTTCTTGCTAAAAAACGGAACATCTTCCTTACGAGATTGTTCCTAGGTCAGTTGCCCTTGCTTGTCTCTACTTATCTATTTCTATCTCGTCAGTTTTTAAATTTTTCATTGGTTTTCCAATTTCTTTTAGTGGTTATTAACTTGGCCTCTATTTTGGTTACTGTTTACCTCACTAGGGAGATGAGGATAAGAGAGTTTGAAGATGATGATTTGGTTAGTCCTAGAACCAATCAACTTATGTATATCGGTTTGACAGGTTTTATGTCTATCATTTGTTTGTATAGAGGTATCACAGCAGGAGAATCTTACCAACAACTAATTGCCTATATTGGCGCTATTCTCTGCTTGCTTATCATGCTTCTACTCATTTGGGGCTTGAAGTATTATAAAAAGTAGCTTTCTATCCTTTTCTGGCTGGATATTTGAGTAGAAGGCTCTATTAAATTGTTAGTGAAATAAATGAATGGAGGTATTTAATATGAAATACAGATTATTTCTTGTTATTTTCTTGAGTAGTATTTTGAATATTCTTTTAGGGACATTTTTACAAATCTCTAATGAATCGATTGGGTGGATTGTTCTCTACAGTGGATTATTTGAAGCAGGCGTTTTCCTTCTTGCTAATAAAGGGGTGGCGGTAAAAATCAAGGAAGTAGATATTCGAAATCGCTTTAAATTTATTTTTGGAAAAACCTTATGGTTTCAAATTCTTTTGCTCATCTTTTTGATGGTCAAACTTTATCTTGGTTTGGATGCGAGGTTGATTTTATTCTATGGACATATTTTCATTGTCTTTAATGCCTTAATATATCTATTATCTAGTAGTCAGGTTAGCCTTAAAAAGAACAAACTGTCTTCTTAATCTTGCAGTAGTAGAGCCTGGCAAGGGTAGGTCATAGTAGGGAGGAGTTCTATGAAAAAACACTCTATTCTTTTTAAAACGAGTGCAATTCTTTCTTATTTGTTTCTGTTTTTCGGACTGTCTTGGACGACCCAATTTTGGAGCAATTATTGGGAGTTCTCGTCTTGGGTAGGAAATATTATCTGGATTCGAAACATCATCAGCCTTCTCTTTATCTGCTTGATGATTTGGATTTTGGTTAGGTCGGGCCATGCTTATCTCTTTCGTATCCCTAGAAAAAAGTGGTTGAGCTATTCCGTCCTGACGGTGTTAGCCGCTGTTGTGCTTATCTGTTTTAACTATCTGACAGCTAAACACGTTCAGGGGACGAACGAAGGTTGGAATTTGTTTATTGCCTATAGTGAGACCAATTTTGCGGAGTTTGGTGTTTACCTAACCTTAATCGTACTAGGACCTCTGATGGAAGAATTGGTATGTAGGGGATTGCTTCAACATGCCTTCTTTAAGAATTCGAGATGGGGGCTGGATCTTCTCTTTCCGTCATTCTTATTTGCCTTGCCCCACTTTTCTAGCTTGCCAAGTTTCGCAGATATTCTTGTCTATACGGCAGTGGGCTGTCTATTTGCCTGGCTAACGCGTTATACGAAGAGTATCTATCCTTCTTATTCGATTCATATTGTTAATAATATCATTGCAAACTTACCATTTTTGCTCACTTTTCTACATAGGGTCTTGGGGTAAAAAATAAAAGGCTTGCTTTTCAGCTATAGAGGAGGTTATCATGTATAAACACTTATTTTTCCTAGATTCCAAAACCTTAGACTGGTTGACGCCCTATATTCTAGTCTTGGCTTCTGACACCATTGCCTTTAATGTTTTTGTGCTAACCTTTGTATCTGTTGTGATCTTTTATTTTCTGAATCCCATGCTATCTTTAATGGCTATCTTCTTAGGGGCTGGTTATGTGGTCGGATTTTGGTTACTCAAATGGTTTGTTTTGGAAAGGTTAGAGCTAAAGGATGACGCGTAGGAAGTCTGTTTGGTGAGGAGGATAGCTTTATGGAGTTTTTTGATAAATTTCATGCCTTGTGCTTTGGATTTTTAGTACTACTAATCGTCATTACAGTTCCTTATACGATTAACCATGGGGATTTTTTTCAAAATGAATCTGAATTGATTATTGTAAGTCTTCTAGTAACCTCGCTGAGTGTTGTTTATGCTAGAAAGTTTGAAATGATTTCTTTTGGGATGTTAAGCAAGAAACAACTTTTGCTTTTCACTGCAATCTTTCTTCTAAGTGTGCTTGAGACGCTGGTTTATATTCATTTCTTCGCTATTTCTTCTGGCGCAGGAGTTCAACACTTGGCGGAAGTCAGCAGAGGAATTTCTCTGTCTTTGATTTTGATTACCTCAGTTTTTGGCCCCATCCAGGAGGAACTCATTTTCAGAGGACTTCTTCAAGGTGCGGTTTTTGACAATTCTTGGTTAGGGCTTGTGCTAACTTCCTCTCTCTTTTCTGTTATGCATGGACCTTCTAATGTCCCTTCGTTTATTTTTTATCTACTTGGGGGCTTGTTGCTGGGCTTTGCTTATAAAAAGAGCCAAAACTTATGGGTTTCTACTCTGGTCCACATGTTTTACAACAGTTGGCCACTCTTATATTATTTATAAAAATTATGAAAAGGTAAGTAGGAGATTGTGCTTACCTTTTTCTTTCTATAATGATACTCAAGCCAATCCAGAGGCTTTTCTTTGAGAATCGGGTGTGGAGCGGTTGACGAATAGGGCAAAAACTAGTAGAATAGTAAGGAAACTTTATACGGAGGAAAGAAATGGATTTGGGTGATAATGAGCTAACACTGACTCCCATACCTGGGAAAAGTGGCAAGGCTTATATGGGTAGCTATCCTGATGGAAAGCGCATCTTTGTAAAAATGAACACCTCTCCAATCCTACCTGGTCTAGCTAGAGAACAAATTGCTCCACAATTATTATGGAGTCGCCGTTTGGCAGATGGGCGTGATATGTGTGCTCAAGAATGGTTGACTGGCAAGATATTGACCCCCTATGATATGAATCGTAAACAAATTGTCAATATTTTAACCCGTCTTCATCGCTCACGTCCGTTGATGACACAGTTGAGTCGCTTGGGCTATGCCATGGAAACACCTGTAGATTTACTACAGTCTTGGCAGGAAACGGCTCCAGATGCTTTGCGTAAAAATCATTTTATCAGTGAAGTGATGGCTGATTTACGTCAGACTATTCCAGGATTTAGAGAGGACTATGCGACCATTGTCCATGGAGATGTACGACATAGTAATTGGATTGAGACAGATAGTGGCTTGATTTATTTGGTAGATTGGGATTCGGTTCGCTTGACCGACCGCATGTTGGATGTGGCCCATATGCTCTGCCATTATATTCCAGAACATCAGTGGAAGGAATGGTTGACCTACTACGGTTACAAGTATAATCAAACGGTATTAAATAAATTGTATTGGTATGGTCAATTGTCTTATTTGAGCCAGATTTCCAAGTATTATATGAACCAAGATTTAGAAAATGTCAATCGGGAGATTCATGGCTTGCGTCACTTCCGAGACAAGTATGGAAAGAGAAGATGAGAGTTAGAAATCGTAAAGGGGCGACAGAATTACTAGAGGCAAATCCCCAGTATGTGGTCCTCAATCCCTTGGAAGCCAAGGGGAAATGGCGGGACTTGTTTGGCAATGACAATCCCATTCATGTGGAAGTTGGAAGTGGGAAGGGTGCCTTTGTTTCAGGTATGGCAAAGCAGAACCCTGACATCAACTATATCGGGATTGATATTCAAAAGTCTGTTTTAAGCTATGCTTTAGACAAGGTTCTTGAAGTTGGAGTGCCTAACATCAAGCTCTTGTGGGTAGATGGTTCTGACTTGACTGACTACTTTGAAGACGGTGAGATTGATCGCTTGTATCTGAACTTTTCAGATCCATGGCCGAAAAAACGCCATGAAAAGCGTCGTTTGACCTACAAGACCTTCTTGGATACCTTCAAACGTATCTTGCCTGAAAATGGAGAAATTCATTTCAAGACGGATAACCGTGGCTTGTTTGAGTACAGTTTAGTGAGCTTTTCTCAGTATGGCATGAAGCTCAATGGTGTCTGGCTAGACTTACATGCCAGTGATTTTGAAGGCAATGTCATGACAGAATACGAGCAAAAATTCTCCAATAAGGGGCAAGTTATCTACCGAGTTGAGGCAGAATTTTAAGAAATAGCCTGAAATCAGGCTGTATAAGTGCTTTTGCTTTACATAAGTTAGCAAATGTGATATACTAAGAGTAAGAATATGAAAAGTGAGGCGGGGAAATATCTTCGCCTCTTGCTTATGAGGAGGTGGACGCAATCGCAACAATTGTAGAATTAGTCAGAGAAGTTGTAGAACCTGTCATCCAAGCACCTTTCGAACTTGTAGATATCGAGTATGGAAAGATTGGCAGTGACATGATTCTCAGTATTTTTGTAGATAAACCTGAAGGAATTACCTTGAACGACACGGCAGACTTGACAGAAATTATCAGTCCTGTCCTAGACACCATCAAGCCAGATCCCTTCCCAGAACAATATTTCCTAGAAATCACCAGTCCAGGCTTGGAACGTCCTTTGAAAACCAAGGATGCCGTAGCTGGAGCGGTTGGGAAATACATCCATGTCGGGCTCTACCAAGCCATCGATAAGCAAAAGGTCTTTGAAGGAACCTTGTTGGCCTTCGAAGAGGAAGAGTTGACTATGGAATATATGGACAAGACGCGTAAGAAAACTGTCCAAATTCCATATAGTTTAGTATCAAAAGCACGTTTAGCAGTTAAATTATAGAAAAAGAAAGGATAGCTTTTGAGGATTCAAAAGTGAAGAAAACATGAGTAAAGAAATGCTAGAGGCCTTCCGCATTTTGGAAGAAGACAAGGGAATCAAAAAAGAAGATATCATCGACGCAGTAGTAGAGTCGCTTCGTTCCGCTTATCGCAGACGCTATGGTCAATCAGACAGCGTAGCCATTGACTTCAACGAAAAAACAGGTGACTTTACAGTTTATACTGTCCGTGAAGTGGTTGATGAAGTATTTGATAGCCGTTTGGAAATCAGCTTGAAAGATGCTCTTGCCATTAATTCAGCCTATGAACTTGGAGACAAAATCAAGTTTGAAGAAGCACCTGCTGAGTTTGGTCGTGTAGCAGCCCAATCTGCCAAACAAACCATCATGGAAAAAATGCGCAAGCAAACACGTGCCATCACTTACAATACTTATAAAGAACATGAGCAAGAAATCATGTCTGGTACTGTAGAACGCTTTGACAACCGCTTTATCTATGTCAACCTCGGCAGCATCGAAGCCCAATTGTCAAAACAAGATCAAATTCCTGGAGAAGTTTTTGCTTCTCACGACCGTATCGAAGTCTATGTCTACAAGGTTGAAGACAACCCTCGCGGTGTAAATGTCTTTGTTAGCCGTAGCCATCCAGAAATGATCAAACGCTTGATGGAGCAAGAAATTCCAGAAGTTTATGATGGAACTGTTGAAATCATGAGCGTGGCTCGTGAAGCTGGTGACCGTACTAAGGTTGCAGTTCGTAGCCACAATCCAAACGTGGACGCTATCGGAACAATCGTTGGACGCGGTGGAGCTAACATCAAGAAGATTACTAGCAAGTTCCACCCAGCTCGCTACGATGCCAAGAGTGACCGTATGGTGCCAATCGAAGAAAATATCGACGTTATCGAGTGGGTAGCAGATCCAGCTGAATTTATCTACAATGCCATTGCCCCTGCTGAGGTTGACCAAGTTATCTTTGATGAAAACGACAGCAAACGTGCCTTGGTAGTTGTTCCTGATAACAAGCTTTCTCTTGCAATCGGTCGTCGTGGACAAAACGTGCGCTTGGCGGCTCACTTGACTGGTTACCGTATCGATATCAAGTCTGCTAGCGAATTTGAAGCCATGGAAGAAGCTGATTCAGTAGAGTTGGAAGCAGAAAACGATACTGTAGAAGAATAAAAGCTGCTAGAGGAGGGAAAGATGAAAACGAGAAAAATCCCTTTGCGCAAGTCTGTTGTGTCTAACGAAGTGATTGATAAGCGTGATTTGCTCCGTATTGTCAAAAACAAGGAAGGACAAGTCTTTATCGATCCGACAGGCAAGGCTAATGGTCGCGGCGCTTATATCAAGCTAGACAATGCAGAAGCCCTAGAGGCGAAAAAGAAGAAGGTCTTTAACCGCAGCTTTAGCATGGAAGTGGAAGAAAGCTTTTATGATGAGTTGATCGCTTATGTGGATCACAAAGTGAAAAGAAGAGAGTTAGGACTTGAATAAGCAAAAGATAAGCAATCTCTTGGGGCTTGCTCAGCGAGCAGGGCGCATCATATCGGGTGAAGAATTGGTGGTCAAGGTCATTCAAGACGGCAAGGCCAAGTTGGTCTTTCTAGCCCATGATGCTGGACCCAATCTGACCAAGAAGATTCAAGATAAAAGTCATTATTATCAAGTAGAAATTGTAACCGTGTTTTCAACACTGGAATTAAGCATAGCAGTCGGGAAATCAAGAAAGGTTTTGGCTGTAACAGATGCTGGATTTACAAAGAAAATGAGGTCTCTTATGGAATAGAAGAGGAGGACATGATTTGTCTAAGAAAAGATTGTACGAAATCGCAAAAGAACTTGGAAAAGAAAGTAAAGAAGTTGTAGCGCGTGCAAAAGAGTTGGGCTTGGATGTGAAAAGCCACTCATCAAGTGTGGAAGAAGCTGTCGCTGCAAAAATCGCTGCCAGCTTTAAGTCTGCAGCTGCTCCGAAAGCAGAAGCAAAACCTGCAGCACCAAAAGCAAGTGCAGAAAAGAAAGCCGAAAAATCTGAGCCAGCTAAACCAGCTGTAGCTAAGGAAGAGGCAAAACCTGCTGAGCCAGTCGCTCCGAAGGCAGAAAAAGTAGCAGCTAAACCGCAAAGCCGTAATTTCAAGGCTGAGCGTGAAGCCCGTGCCAAAGAGCAGGCAGAACGCCGCAAGCAAAACAAGGGCAATAACCGTGACCAACAACAAAACGGAAACCGTCAGAAAAATGACGGCCGTAATGGCGGAAAACAAGGTCAAGGAAACCGCGACAATCGCCGTTTTAACGACCAAGCTAAGAAACAGCAAGGTCAGCAAAATCGTGGAAATGAGCGCCGTCAACAAGGGGACAAACGTTCAAATCAAGTAGCTCCACGTATTGACTTTAAAGCCCGTGCAGCAGCCCTAAAAGCAGAGCAAAATGCAGAGTACGCACGTTCAAGCGAAGAACGCTTCAAACAATATCAGGCTGCTAAAGAAGCCTTGGCCCAAGCTAATAAACGCAAGGAACCAGAGGAAATCTTTGAAGAAGCGGCTAAGTTAGCTGAACAAGCGCAACAAGCACAGCAAGTTCAAGCAGTGGTTGAAGTCGTCCCTGAGAAAAAAGAACCTGCAGTGGATACACGTCGTAAAAAACAAGCTCGACCAGACAAAAATCGTGACGATTATGATCACGAAGAAGATGGTCCTAGAAAACAACAAAAGAATCGAAGTAGTCAAAATCAAGTGAGAAATCAAAAGAATAGTAACTGGAATAACAACAAAAAGAACAAAAAAGGCAATAACAAGAACAACCGTAATCAGACTCCAAAACCTGTTACAGAGCGTAAATTCCATGAATTGCCAACAGAATTTGAGTATACAGATGGTATGACCGTTGCGGAAATCGCAAAACGTATCAAACGTGAACCAGCTGAAATCGTTAAGAAACTCTTTATGATGGGTGTCATGGCCACACAAAACCAATCCTTGGATGGGGAAACCATCGAACTCCTCATGGTGGATTACGGTATCGAAGCCAAACAAAAGGTTGAAGTGGATAATGCCGACATCGAGCGTTTCTTTGTCGAAGATGGTTATCTCAATGAAGATGAATTGGTAGAGCGTCCACCAGTTGTAACTATCATGGGACACGTTGACCACGGTAAGACAACACTCCTAGATACCCTTCGTAACTCTCGTGTTGCGACAGGTGAAGCAGGTGGTATCACTCAGCATATCGGTGCCTACCAAATCGTGGAAAATGGTAAGAAGATTACCTTCCTTGATACACCAGGACACGCGGCCTTTACATCTATGCGTGCGCGCGGTGCTTCTGTTACCGATATTACTATCTTGGTTGTAGCGGCAGATGACGGGGTTATGCCTCAGACAATCGAAGCCATTAACCACTCAAAAGCAGCCAACGTTCCAATTATCGTAGCTATCAACAAGATTGATAAACCAGGTGCCAACCCAGAACGCGTTATCGGTGAATTGGCAGAGCATGGTATTATGTCAACTGCTTGGGGTGGAGATTCTGAATTTGTTGAAATCTCAGCTAAATTCAACCAGAATATTGAGGAATTATTGGAAACAGTCCTTCTTGTGGCTGAAATCCAAGAACTCAAGGCAGACCCAACAGTTCGTGCAATTGGTACAGTTATCGAAGCGCGCTTGGATAAAGGAAAAGGTGCGGTCGCAACCCTTCTTGTTCAACAAGGTACCTTGAATGTCCAAGACCCTATCGTTGTCGGAAATACCTTCGGTCGTGTCCGTGCTATGACCAATGACCTTGGTCGTCGTGTGAAGGTTGCTGGACCATCAACACCAGTATCTATCACTGGTTTGAACGAAGCGCCAATGGCGGGTGACCACTTTGCCGTTTACGAGGATGAAAAATCTGCGCGTGCAGCAGGTGAAGAGCGTGCCAAACGTGCCCTCATGAAACAACGTCAAGCTACCCAACGTGTCAGCCTTGAAAACCTCTTTGATACCCTTAAAGCTGGTGAACTTAAGTCAGTTAACGTTATCATCAAGGCCGACGTACAAGGTTCTGTTGAAGCCCTTTCTGCCTCACTTCAAAAGATTGACGTAGAAGGTGTCAAAGTTACCATTGTCCACTCAGCGGTCGGTGCGATCAATGAATCTGACGTGACCCTTGCCGAAGCTTCAAATGCCTTTATCGTTGGTTTCAACGTACGCCCTACACCACAAGCTCGTCAACAAGCAGAAGCTGACGATGTGGAAATCCGTCTCCACAGCATTATCTATAAGGTTATCGAAGAGATGGAAGAAGCCATGAAAGGGATGCTTGACCCAGAATTCGAAGAAAAAGTTATCGGTGAAGCAGTTATCCGTGAAACATTCAAGGTGTCTAAAGTCGGAACTATCGGTGGATTCATGGTTATCAACGGTAAGGTTACCCGTGACTCTAAAGTCCGTGTTATCCGTGATGGTGTCGTTATCTATGACGGCGAACTCGCAAGCTTGAAACACTACAAAGACGACGTTAAGGAAGTTACAAACGGTCGTGAAGGTGGATTGATGATCGATGGCTACAATGATATCAAGATGGATGATGTGATTGAGGCCTATGTCATGGAAGAAATCAAGAGATAAGATTTTTTGCTCCTTTCTTAGGTGGTGAGGGACGCAAGCAAACCGATGGTTTCATTGCTTATTTTTGAGCCTAGAGTCTCAAAAATCCCCTGTGATGGGACTGATAAATCAGTTCCATCACTTTCACCACGGCGAAAGAAGCAGATGATTTCAAATTGAACTTCGTTCCAATTTGAAATGAAAATCAATAAATTTAAAAATAGCTAGGTCTGCTGGCCTAGCTTTTGGTTCAAAGTAGAGAAAGGAATATCATGGCAAATCATTTCCGTACGGATCGTGTGGGCATGGAAATCAAGCGTGAAGTCAATGAGATTTTGCAAAAGAAAGTCCGTGATCCGCGTGTCCAAGGTGTGACCATCACAGATGTTCAGATGCTGGGTGACTTGTCTGTTGCCAAGGTTTACTACACCATTTTGAGTAATCTTGCTTCAGATAATCAAAAAGCCCAAATCGGGCTTGAAAAAGCAACTGGTACCATCAAACGTGAACTTGGTCGCAATTTGAAATTGTACAAAATCCCAGATTTGACCTTCGTCAAAGACGAATCCATCGAGTATGGAAACAAGATTGACGAGATGCTACGCAATCTGGATAAGAACTAAGAAGAGGGGCAACCCTCTTTTTTGGTGGAGGAAATGACTACAAAGCATGCTGGGGAATCTTTCCAGAGTTAAACATTATTAAAAAGCTTTATAAAATTCAACTTGTATGATATTATAGGAATCAGAAAGAGTAAATTTCACAGAAATGGTCAGTAAGACTAGTATCGTCAATATTTTAAAGCGTAGTTAAACGAGGAAAGATAATATGGGACTCATAAAAACTCTAGCTAAAATTTATGGTAATTACTTTTTGACCGTGCAAGGTGTAAAAGTAATGAAAACGATAAAGAAAGATGACCACGCCGTTGTCGGTTTGGGGAAACTATTTATTGCAGACAAGTTAATGGATACGGCTCGGTGGCTCATCAAGCCAGAGGAGAGAGAATGAAATTTTTCTTGGGTCTTCTTGCCATTATTTTTATCAAACCGATTATTGGAATTGTGAAATTCCTATGGATGATCATCTCTTTTGCAGTCCAATTGCTGTTTTACAAGATATTATTTAAGCTATTGGATTGGCTTTTTAAACTTTTTTAGGCCGTAATTCAAGTCGCAGAGAACTAGCAAGTCTTGTACTGCTAGTTTTTTATTCACTTTCCATATGGTATAATATAAGCAGTAAAATCATTTTAGAACATACATGGAGGTCGTCATGGACAATATCATCGATGTGTCAATTCCTGTTGCAGAAGTGGTGGACAAGCATCCAGAAGTCTTGGAAATTCTAGTGGATCTGGGTTTTAAACCTCTAGCCAATCCCTTGATGCGCAACACCGTTGGGCGCAAAGTATCGCTTAAACAGGGTTCTAAGCTAGAAGGAACTCCTATGGACAAGATTGTCCGCACGCTGGAAGCAAATGGCTACGAAGTGATTGGATTAGACTGATGGCAGATGAACGAATTCATGTCCTGCGGGATATTTTGTTAGAATTGCACAATGGCGCTTCTCCTGAGTCGGTTCAAGAGCGATTTGATGCGACTTTTACAGGTGTATCAGCCATTGAGATTTCCCTCATGGAGCACGAGCTGATGAACTCAGACTCAGGTGTTACTTTTGAAGATGTCATGGAACTCTGTGATGTCCATGCCAATCTTTTTAAAAATGCCGTTAAGGGTGTCGAAGTTGCAGATACCGAGCACCCAGGTCACCCAGTTCGGGTCTTCAAGGATGAAAATCTGGCTCTCCGCGCTGCCTTGATTCGCATTCGGAGATTGTTAGATACCTATGAGTCTATGGAAGACGAGGAAATGCTGGCAGAGATGCGTAAGGGGTTAGTCCGTCAGATGGGCCTTTTGGGTCAATTTGATATCCATTACCAACGTAAAGAAGAACTCTTCTTTCCTATCATGGAGCGCTATGGACACGATTCACCTCCTAAGATCATGTGGGGAGTGGATGATCAGATCAGGGAGCTCTTTCAAATAGCTCTAGCGACAGCTAAGTCATTGCCAGAAGTTCCGATTTCCACTGTAAAGGAAGCTTTTGAAGCCTTTGCGACAGAATTTGAAAGTATGGTTTTCAAGGAAGAGTCCATCCTTCTCATGATTCTCCTTGAGTCTTTCACTCAGGATGATTGGCTTCAGATTGCGGAGGAGAGTGATGCCTATGGCTATGCCATCATCCGTCCGTCTGAGAAATGGGTTCCAGAAAGACAGAGCTTTGTTGAGGAAAGGAGTGTAGAGGAGACAGTACAACTAGACACGGCAGAAGGTCAAGTTCAGCAAGTTATTGATACGCCAGAAGGACAGTTTACTATTACCTTTACCCCTAAGGAAAAGGAAGCAGTGCTGGACCGCCATAGTCAACAGGCTTTTGGCAATGGCTATCTCTCAGTCGAGCAGGCCAATCTCATCCTCAATCACCTCCCTATGGAGATTACCTTTGTCAATAAAGACGAGATTTTCCAGTATTACAATGACAATACGCCGGCTGACGAGATGATTTTCAAACGGACGCCGTCCCAAGTTGGGCGCAATGTTGAGCTCTGTCATCCACCTAAGTACTTGGACAAGGTCAAGACTATCATGAAGGGACTTCGTGAGGGAAGCAAAGACAAGTATGAAATGTGGTTCAAGTCTGAGTCACGAGGTAAGTTTGTCCACATCACCTACGCTGCAGTGCACGATGAAGAGGGAGAATTCCAAGGTGTGCTGGAATACGTTCAGGATATCCAGCCCTACCGTGAGATTGACACAGACTATTTCCGTGGATTAGAATAAGGAGAAAAAATGAGTTACGAACAAGAATTTATGAAGGAATTTGAAGCCTGGGTCAATACCCAAATCATGATCAACGACATGGCGCATAAGGAAAGCCAAAAAGTCTACGAAGAAGACCAAGACGAGCGTGCCAAAGATGCCATGATTCGTTATGAAAGCCGCTTGGATGCTTATCAGTTCTTGCTTGGAAAATTTGAAAACTTCAAGGCAGGTAAGGGATTCCATGATTTACCAGAAGGCTTGTTTGGTGAGAGAAATTATTAAACGAGATAGATTCTTGATTTTTTACTAAAATCTTGATAGAATATTTATATTAAATCCTTGTCAGAGCAGGGATTTTTTATTGAAAGGATTTTATCATGTCAAAGAAACTCAATCGTAAAAAACAATTACGAAATAGCCTCCGTCGCGCAGGTGCCTTTTCAAGTACTGTGACTAAGGTTGTAGAAGAGACAAAAAAAGTCGTAAAACGTGCAGAACAGTCAGCAAGCGAAGCTGGTAAGGCTGTTTCTAAAAAAGTTGAACAAGCAGTCGAAGCTACCAAAGAGCAAGCTCAAAAAGTAGCCAATACTGTAGAAGATTTTGCAGCAAACTTGGGTGGACTTCCACTTGATCGTGCTAAAACTTTCTACGATGAAGGCATCAAGTCTGCTTCAGATTTCAAAAACTGGACTGAAAAAGAACTCCTTGCCTTAAAAGGAATCGGACCAGCTACTATTAAGAAATTGAAAGAAAATGGCATCAAGTTCAAGTAATCTTTCTTGTGCCTTGCATTTCCGAAAAAATCTTGCTACAATAGAGCCATTAGAGGTGTTTTGAATCCCACATTTTACAGAAAGTGGCGGTGCTGAGAAGTCCACAAATGTGTCAAAACTGGTTGCTAATGGATGAAAAATTGAAATAAAAGTGTCTTTTTGTTTTAAAGACGAGAGTTGCGGGCAACTGCCCGAAATTGGGTGGTACCGCGGATAAGCACATTCGTCCCTGTCATGGATATGGCAGGGCTTTTCTTTTGTATCTTGGTCAAAGGAGGTTGTTATGAAGCAATCTTTTAACACAAGTAAACTCTATTATGGTTTTCCAATCTTCATTTTGGGATATCAGGACCAGAATTTTGGACACAATATAACGACTTGCAGCTCCTCTTATAGTCTGGGAAATTGGCTGGTCATCGGTGTTGGTGCTGAGGAAAATGCGGCTGATCAGATTAAGTACTATCAGAAGTTCACCGTAAATATTCCTGATGAAACTTCTATGCTTGCGATGGAGCAGGCAGGATTTATCAGTCATCGGGAGAAACTGAAACACCTGGGACTAGACTACGAGATTTCTGAACGGACTCATGCTCCCGTTTTAGATTCCTGTCCACTTGTTTTAGATTGTCAGGTTGATAAGATTATTGAGGAAGATGGTATTTGTCACATCTTTGCCAAGATTATCGAACGACTAGCTGATCCAGAACTTTTGGATGATAAGGGGCATTTTAAGAATGACCGTTTTGCGCCGACTTACTTTATGGGGGATGGCCACCAGCGCGTTTATCGTTATCTAGATGACCGAGTCAATCCCATGGGAAGCTTTATCAAGAAAGCGAGGAAGAAGGATGTCAAGAGCTGAATTACCAGAACGCTTGGAAACAGAACGTCTCGTTTTACGAGTCCGGACAGTAGCTGATGCCGAGGATATCCATGCCTACGCTAGTCTCCCAGAGATCGCCTATCCAGCAGGCTTTCTACCCGTCAAGACCTTGGAAGATGAGGTTTACTATCTAGAGCATATCCTTCCCGAACGCAATCAAAAGGAGAATCTCCCAGCTGGCTATGGGATTGTCGTCAAAGGAACCGATAAAGTCATTGGTTCTGTTGACTTCAACCATCGCCATGGGGACGATGTGCTAGAGCTTGGCTATACCCTGCACCCAGACTATTGGGGCCGAGGTTATGTGCCAGAAGCAGCACGTACCTTGATTGATTTAGCCTTTAAAGATTTGGATCTTCACAAGATTGAATTGACTTGTTTTGGATACAATGTCCAAAGTCAACGAGTCGCGGAGAAGCTTGGTTTTACTCTTGAAGCTCGTATACGAGACCGCAAAGATGTTCAAGGAAACCGCTGTGACAGTCTGATATATGGTTTTCTGAGAAGTGAGTGGGGGAACTAACTGTTAGATGATAGAGGTAATTTTTGAGATTAATGTCTTTTTCTAATTCCAATGATAGAGTAAGGAAGTTTTTTGTTCAAGTTTGGAAAAAATGTATTAATACACTTGCTTTTTTCCCAATACTATCCCTTATATCTGTTTTATGTATAGCACCTCTCACCTTTTTATTAAGCTTTATTTTTAGTAAAGACACTGCACGTTCTATTCTAGAGATAATCACTTTTTTGTTCCTGATAGGCTTTTCGCTTAAATCATTTTCTAAAAGAAGTAATTTAAAAATAGCTATTTTTACTTGTTGGTGTATTTCTATCTCTACTTTGCTTATATTCTTCCTAATCGGTTTAAAATTAGTTATAATTTTTCAGTTTGCATTAATACTGAGGTATGCACTTAAATATATAAATAGATTCATTAAGTTTAGAGATTTTCTTACTAAAAGTACTGAATCTTTAGCATTTATAAATTTTTTTGATGGAATATTTTGCGGAATATTGATTTACTTTTTACAAAATCTGAATTTAGTTGAATCAACTTTGATTAACGTATCTCAGTATTTCTTAACTAATTATGGTATAAGTGAAAATCGAATAAATAACTGGTTCATCATTGTAATAGTTTTAATAATACCATTTGTATTATCTATTATAAAAACTATAGGATCAATCAAGATATTTAAAAGAGTTAGTAAAATAGATATCCCCAAGGGAAAGACACTATGGAATGTATATGCCACGATGCTTATTAATTCGTTTTTATGGTATTATATCTATATTTATTACTTTTTTTCTAATATTATTGATTTTCATTCTGATTTAATTACAGACATTTTTACATTCAATTCATTTATTGCACTTTATTTAATATGCTGGTGGCCAATTTATAATCTAATTAGACATGGTGCAAAAGATACCAAAGAAGTAATAGCGTCATGGTTAATTGGTTCAATCTGTATATTACTGTTAGCAGTATTTAATCAAGTTGAAAATGAATTAATAAATGCTTTAACCTGGTTTTTGCCAATTTTAATTCCTAGTCTAATTGGAGAAATAAATTCTCAATTTGATACAAGAAAATATAAGAAAAAACCAATAAGAACTGAGAAAATGGATAGACACCTCTATCGAACTCAACTATATGGTTTTCTTACTCTATTAATGTTGAGTATTATTCCAAAGTTAACTGAAATTATTTGGGGTTTCAAGATTAAGACAAAATTAGCCGAATTTATAAATCCCGCAGTTGATTGGATGTCTGAATTATTTGCCTCAACAATAATTATTCTCATTTGTTTTATATTATCATTAGTTATTGGGAAGATTATAATTTGGTTATTACAATATTTCTATTTAAACAACAATAATGGATATTACGTGTATCGTGACAACATGTACAGAATATTATTAAATCGTAAATATAAAAGAAATGTTCATAAAAGGAGAAAAAATAATATCTAAACAACTTTCACCTAAATACACCCCATCCTATTTTTAGGTTGGTCGTTATCAAAAACAACTTCAAGAGAACGTTCTCAAGACTCAAGAAGTTCAAAAGTCTCAATCTTTTTCGTTCGTAATTCCCACCACCAAACGTTGCTGCTAAACTCTACCTTGATCAAGCTTGAGGTACAATCTTCAAAGTAAACGAATCACAAAGAAACTGGGATATTCCACTAAAGCCTGTAGTTGAGTCGAGTCTATTGAAGGATGAATTAGAGGAGAAAATAGATGGCTAAAAAGAAAAATAGAAAAAAAGAATTAAAACGCCAGCAAAAGTTGGATATCAAAGTTATTTCTGAAGAAGAGGCTGCTTGGACAGAAATCATGGCTAAAAATCCAACTTTTGTAGAACGTCGTACTATTCAAAATTTCGATGAACTACATACAGCAGTGATGCAATATGCTGATGAACATGGAGAGTATCCAGATGTTCAGCTAATAAATTACCAACTGAAAAATAGGACTTTTGATTGGAATCAGGATCATGCTTTATTTAGAGAAGCTATGCATACTCCGAATACACAGAAGCGAAATAAACTGTTAAAGCAAGTTTTAAAAATCAATCCAGATTATTTTGCTGCTGATTTTCATTTATTCTTATCAGAAGTTGAAGATTTTGATTTGTCAACTTTTAAAAAAGTATTGGATTTTGAAATTCTAGTTTTAGAAAAATGGAAAGTGAATGGCTACAATAGTTGGAATTATTTTGAAGCCCGCCCTATCCTGTCTGCTCTGATGTTTCTGATTGAGTATTATATGACAGAAAAAATTTATTTTAAGGCTTTGGAATTGGTTAACTTATACTTAAGTAAGCGACCAGAACGGTTTCCTCCTAATTTTGTCTTCTGCATGCTTTCCTTGTATCATATCACCGGTCAGGAACTAAAGGTTGAACGTTTCTATCGTGAAGAATTAAATAAAGGGAAACGGGACGATACCATTCTTATTCATGCCATCATCTCTGCTTTTTCTCAAGGAAAAATTGAGGAAGCCAGTCAGCTATTTGCAAAATTAGTGGAAATCAATGATGAAGCTGTTGAATTCTTTATAGAGGAAGATTGGCAATTCAAAGTTATAGATATAGAAGATCAAGAATGCTATTGTCCAAATTCAGTTGAATCGCTACAAGCTAGTTTGTATCCTCTGTTTGATTATTTACTAGAAAATATTATTCTAACAAAATTTTTAACAAACGAAGCCAGGAAGTTCCGTCGTAAACCAGTCTTTTCGGCTCATTCTAGTATGATAAGAAATTTATCCGAGGTCACTGACTGGCATTCCTTTATGAATGAGGAAAAAATGAAGGGAATTCGGATGGATTTTGTTCACATCTTTGTTGAAAATGGGATTCGTAGGTCTTCAGATTTCAAAAAATGGACAGAAAAAGAAGTTCTCGCTTTGAAGGGAATTGGTCCCGTAACCGTTAAAAAGCTGAAAGAAAACGGCATAAAGTTTAAGAACGAGAAGTAATTGTTTATGGAAGGGGGGAGGTGAAATTGTCTTGAATGAAATTTCTAATTTCATCCTGTATACTACACCAAATGGCGATGTTCAGCTAGATATCCTTTTACAAGATGAAAATCTTTGGTTGACTCAAAAAGGTCTTGCAGAGCTCTTTGGAGTTGAACGAAGTGTCATTACAAAGCACTTAAAAAACATTTATGATAGTGGTGAGTTAGATAAGGTGTTAACTTGTGCAAAATTTGCACAGGTTCAACAAGAGGGAAATAGAACTGTCCGGCGTGAACTTGAATATTACAATCTGGATGCTATCATTTCAGTTGGTTATCGAGTAAATTCCAGTAAGGCTACTCAATTTAGAATTTGGGCAACCAAGACTTTGAAAGAATTTATCATCAAAGGTTTTGTTTTGGATGATGAACGCTTGAAACAAGGACAGACAGTTTTCGGACAAGATTATTTCCGTGAACTTTTAGAACGAATTCGCTCTATTCGTTCTAGCGAGCGCCGAATCTATCAACAAATCACGGATATCTTTGCTGAATGTGCCATAGATTATGATCGAAACTCAGATATTACTAAAAATTTCTATGCTATGGTGCAAAATAAATTTCATTATGCAATTACTGGAAGTACTGCTGCAGAAATTATCTATCAACAAGCCGATGCTAGTAAAGAAAAAATGGGATTAACTTCTTGGAAGAATGCACCTGATGGACGAGTGCTCAAATCAGATGTAACGGTGGCTAAAAACTATTTGCAAGAAAAAGAAATTCGACAACTAGAGCGAACTGTTACAGCCTATTTTGATTATATCGAGGGTTTGGTTGAGCGTCGTAATACTTTTACAATGCGAGGATTGGCAGATAGTATTGATCGCTTTCTATCTTTTAATGAGTACGAAATTTTAGAAGGAAAAGGAAGTATTTCCAAGAAACAAGCAGACTCAAAAGCCATCCAGGAGTATGAAAAATTTAACCGAACTCAAAAAATTCTATCGGACTTTGATAAACATATTCTGAAGATAATGAGAGAAAGTTAATGTAAAATTTTCACCGTTTCTTTGCTTATAGAAGATAATGAGAAAAACAAGATGAGTTGAATCAAAGCCTATCTTCTACATACTAATTTTATTTAAATATATTAACTAGAAAGGACAAACACATGTCTAAAGAACTTTCACCTAAATACAATCCAGCCGAGGTTGAGGCTGGTCGTTACCAAAAATGGCTTGATGCTGATGTTTTCAAGCCTTCAGGCGATCAAAAGGCTAAGCCTTATTCGATCGTCATTCCACCACCAAATGTAACTGGGAAACTTCACCTTGGTCACGCTTGGGATACAACTCTTCAAGATATCATTATCCGTCAGAAACGCATGCAAGGTTTTGACACACTTTGGCTTCCAGGGATGGACCACGCGGGGATTGCGACTCAGGCTAAGGTAGAGGAGCGCTTGCGTGGAGAGGGCATTACGCGTTACGACCTCGGTCGTGAAAAATTCCTCGACAAGGTCTGGGAATGGAAAGACGAATATGCCACTACCATCAAGGAACAATGGGGCAAGATGGGGCTCTCTGTAGACTACTCTCGTGAGCGTTTCACTCTTGACGAAGGTTTGTCAAAAGCGGTTCGTAAGGTCTTTGTGGACCTTTACAAGAAAGGTTGGATTTATCGAGGTGAGTTTATCATCAACTGGGACCCAGCAGCTCGCACAGCCCTTTCTGATATCGAGGTGATCCACAAGGATGTCGAAGGTGCCTTCTACCACATGAACTACATGCTTGAAGACGGATCTCGCGCCCTTGAAGTGGCGACAACTCGTCCTGAGACTATGTTTGGGGACGTTGCCGTTGCGGTCAACCCAGAAGACCCACGCTACAAGGACTTGATTGGTCAAAACGTTATTCTGCCAATCGCTAATAAACTCATCCCAATCGTTGGAGATGAGCACGCAGATCCTGAGTTTGGTACAGGTGTCGTGAAAATCACACCTGCCCACGATCCAAATGATTTCTTAGTTGGTCAACGCCACAACTTGCCACAAGTCAACGTCATGAACGATGATGGAACTATGAATGAGCTTGCCTTCGAATTTGCAGGCATGGATCGTTTTGAAGCCCGTAAGGCAGTCGTTGCTAAGTTGGAAGAAATCGGTGCCCTTGTTAAAATAGAAAAACGTGTCCACAGTGTTGGTCACTCAGAGCGTACAGGTGTTGTGGTTGAACCACGCTTGTCTACTCAGTGGTTCGTGAAGATGGACCAATTGGCTAAGAATGCTATTGCCAACCAAGATACAGAAGACAAGGTAGAATTCTACCCACCTCGTTTCAACGATACCTTCCTCCAATGGATGGAAAATGTCCACGACTGGGTAATCTCACGTCAGCTCTGGTGGGGGCACCAAATCCCTGCTTGGTATAATGCTGAGGGTGAAATGTACGTCGGTGAAGAAGCTCCAGAAGGTGACGGATGGACTCAGGACGAAGACGTCTTGGATACGTGGTTCAGTTCGGCTCTTTGGCCATTCTCAACCATGGGCTGGCCTGATGTTGACTCAGAAGACTTCAAACGTTATTATCCAACATCAACTTTGGTGACTGGTTATGATATTATCCCGTTCTGGGTATCTCGAATGATTTTCCAAGGTTTGGAATTTACTGGCAAGTCGCCATTCAAACATGCCTTAATTCATGGTCTCATTCGTGATGAGCAAGGACGCAAGATGTCGAAATCTCTCGGTAACGGGATTGACCCAATGGATGTTATTGATAAGTACGGAACAGATAGCCTTCGTTGGTTCCTTTCAAACGGTTCTGCACCAGGTCAAGACGTGCGCTTCTCTTACGAGAAAATGGATGCTTCATGGAACTTCATTAACAAGATTTGGAACATTTCTCGCTACATCCTCATGAACAATGAAGGCTTGACTCTTGAGCAAGCAACTGCTAATGTGGAAAAAGTTGCCAACAAGGAAGCTGGAAATGTCACAGATCGCTGGATTCTCCACAACCTCAATGAAACGATCGGCAAAGTCACTGAAAACTTTGACAAGTTTGAATTTGGTGTTGCTGGACACATCCTCTACAACTTCATCTGGGACGAGTTTGCGGACTGGTACGTTGAGTTGACTAAGGAAGTCCTTTATAGCGATAACGAAGAAGAGAAAGTCATCACACGTTCTGTTCTCCTTTACACTTTGGACAAGATCCTTCGTCTCCTTCACCCAATCATGCCGTTCGTGACAGAGGAAATCTTTGGACAAATCTCAGAAGGCTCTATCGTTACAGCAGAATATCCAACTGTCAATCAAGCCTTTGAAGACCTTGCGGCCCACACTGGTGTCGAAAGTCTCAAAGACTTGATCCGTGCCGTTCGGAATGCGCGTGCGGAAGTAAACGTAGCACCAAGCAAGCCTATCTCCATCCTTGTTAAGACAAGCGATAGCGACTTGGAAGCCTTCTTTAACAGCAATGTCAATTACATTAAACGCTTCACAAATCCAGAACACTTGGAAATCGCATCAACCATCCCTGCGCCTGAACTTGCCATGTCAAGCGTCATCACAGGAGCAGAAATCTACCTGCCACTCGCTGACCTCCTCAATGTCGAAGAAGAACTGGCTCGCCTAGACAAGGAACTGGCTAAATGGCAAAAAGAACTGGATATGGTTGGCAAGAAACTCTCTAACGAACGCTTCGTAGCCAACGCCAAACCAGAAGTCGTCCAAAAAGAACGCGACAAACAAGCCGACTACCAAGCTAAATACGACGCGACCGTAGCACGTATTGATGAGATGAAGAAGTTGGTTAAATAGACACAGAAACACGGTGATGAGCCGTGTTTTTTGGTATAATGAAATCAATATCTATTGATGGAGAAAGTGATGTCTAAACACCCTCATTATGAATTGTTAAATTTAATTGGCTATGGTCTTGCTAAGTTTGACAAGCTTTTTATAAAAGAATTTCAATGTTCTAGTAAGTCGGAGTTTTATCGCTATGTGGTTTCTTTGGGAATTGCTGAAACAACTGGAGTTGTAAAGAATAGAATGGATTTATTTGATCCTTATTTTGACAATGATCGAAAAGGTTGGTGGCAGAAAGCTGAAGTTTACCGTTTTCGTAAAGATTTAATTGATATGATGTTTGGAAATGAAGATGTTCATAGTTATGCTGAAATAGTTAAAATGTTACTTGCCAGCGAAGGAAAGAAAACAGGTATTACTACTATTGAAAAGCCAATCATTCGAACTAAATTCAAACGTCTACAGGAAACTGGGATGGAAGCAGAAAATTATTTTATCCTTCATTTTGATAAAGAAGAAAAATTCCAAGGTGGACAGTTAACCGATGCTCGTCTTTATGGTGATGGATATGATTTCCAGGTAGATGTTCAAGAGCATTCCTATCTTGCCGAAGTAAAAGGTATCCGAAAATCTAAGGGGCGTGTGCGTTTAACTGCAAAAGAATTTGAAAAGGCCAAAGAGTTTCAATCGGATTTTATTTTATCCTTGGTTACAAACCTTGATGATAGTCCAAAGTTAGTATTAGTTGATAATCCTTTAAAACATTTTGAGTTTAAAAAGAATATTATCAAAAATGAAATCATTGAATATAGAAGCTTAGAAGATTTGTATTAGTTCCCCTTAACCTTTGACTATTCCGCAAAATTATCGTAAAATAAAGAGTAAATGATAAAATGAGGTCAGAGTCTGTTCGCTCTGACGATAGTAGTATAAATGAGGAGAAACGCTTTGGAATTAGAAGTATTTGCTGGGCAAGAAAAAAGTGAACTATCTATGATTGAGGTAGCGCGTGCTATCTTGGAACTTCGTGGTCGCGATCATGAGATGCATTTTAGCGATCTTGTAAACGAAATTCAAAACTACCTTGGAACATCAAACAGCGATATCCGTGAAGCCTTGCCTTTGTTCTACACAGAGTTGAACTTTGACGGTAGCTTCATCTCACTTGGAGACAACAAATGGGGTCTTCGTTCATGGTATGGTGTAGACGAAATCGACGAAGAAATCATCGCTCTTGAAGAAAATGACGACGATGAAGTAGCACCAAAAGCTAAGAAAAAACGTGTCAATGCCTTCATGGATGGCGATTCAGATGCTATTGACTACAATGCAGATGACCCAGAAGACGAAGATGCATACGAAGCAGATCCAGCTCTTTCATATGATGATGAAAATCCAGATGATGAGAAAAACGAAGTGGAAGCTTACGATGCAGAAATCAACGAAATCGCTCCTGATGACTTGGGTGAAGACGTGGATCTTAACGAAGAAGACGACGAGTTTTCAGATGATGATACTGAAAACATCGAGGAATAAAAATTAGCTATTGACAATTATCCTATTTTTAGGTATCATATTGTTCGGGCACCTCTTTTAGAGGTCGGGGCTCCCTAGTTCTTAGGGAGCTATTTTGTTTTTTCAAGAAGTTATCTTCTTGTATTTTGGTTGTGAATCTGGTGCAGTCGTCCCAGATTATTCTTATTAATAGGGTCTTGTTTTCTATGTCCCCTCGTAGTTAGCAAGACCTTGAGCATTTTAGAAAGAGGAATCTATGTCTACGAAATATATTTTTGTAACTGGTGGTGTGGTATCGTCTATTGGGAAAGGGATTGTTGCAGCGAGTCTGGGCCGTCTCTTGAAAAATCGTGGTCTCAAAGTAACCATTCAAAAGTTTGACCCTTATATCAATATCGATCCGGGAACTATGAGCCCTTACCAGCACGGGGAAGTTTTTGTGACAGATGACGGAGCTGAGACAGATTTAGACTTGGGTCACTATGAACGTTTCATCGATATCAATCTCAACAAATATTCCAACGTGACAACTGGTAAAATTTACAGTGAAGTGCTTCGTAAGGAACGCCGTGGAGAATACCTTGGGGCAACTGTTCAAGTCATTCCTCATATCACAGATGCTTTGAAAGAAAAAATCAAGCGTGCCGCTCTAACGACCGACTCTGATGTCATTATCACAGAGGTAGGTGGAACAGTAGGAGATATCGAGTCTTTGCCATTCCTAGAGGCCCTTCGTCAGATGAAGGCAGATGTGGGTGCGGATAATGTCATGTACATCCATACAACCTTGCTTCCTTACCTCAAGGCTGCTGGTGAAATGAAGACCAAACCAACTCAACACTCTGTAAAAGAATTGCGTGGATTGGGAATCCAGCCAAATATGTTGGTTATTCGTACAGAAGAGCCAGCTGGTCAAGGAATTAAAAACAAACTGGCCCAGTTCTGTGATGTGGCACCAGAAGCCGTTATCGAATCATTGGATGTTGAACACCTTTACCAAATTCCATTGAACTTGCAGGCTCAAGGTATGGATCAAATTGTCTGTGACCATTTGAAATTAGACGCACCAGTAGCTGATATGACAGAGTGGTCAGCTATGGTGGACAAGGTCATGAACCTCAAGAAACAAGTTAAGATTTCCCTTGTCGGTAAGTATGTGGAGTTGCAAGATGCCTACATTTCTGTGGTTGAAGCCTTGAAACACTCTGGTTATGCCAACGACGCAGAAGTGAAAATCAATTGGATCAATGCCAATGATGTGACAGTAGAGAATGTGGAAGAGCTCTTGTCTGATGCAGATGGAATCATCGTACCAGGTGGTTTTGGCCAACGTGGTACTGAAGGGAAAATCCAAGCCATCCGCTATGCGCGTGAAAATGATGTTCCAATGTTGGGTGTCTGCTTGGGAATGCAGTTGACATGTATCGAATTTGCTCGTCACGTTTTAGGACTCGAAGGTGCCAATTCTGCAGAACTTGCACCAGAAACAAAATACCCTATCATTGATATCATGCGTGATCAGATTGATGTTGAGGATATGGGGGGAACCCTTCGCTTGGGACTTTATCCGTCTAAACTAAAACGTGGCTCTAAGGCAGCAGCTGCTTATCACAATCAAGAAGTGGTGCAACGCCGTCACCGTCATCGCTATGAGTTTAACAACGCCTTCCGTGAGCAGTTTGAGGAAGCAGGTTTTGTCTTCTCAGGAGTTTCTCCAGATAATCGTTTAGTAGAAATTGTGGAAATTCCAGAAAATAAATTCTTTGTAGCGTGTCAGTATCACCCTGAACTGTCAAGCCGTCCAAATCGCCCAGAAGAACTCTACACTGCCTTTATTACTGCAGCGGTTGAGAACAGCAATTAGCAAAATCAGAACCTTTGAGAAGAATCTCAGAGGTTTTTTACTTGCATATTTAGGATAAGATTTGCAAAATAAAAACATAGTGATATAATTAACATAAAAAATCCTAAGGAGGAACTACAATGAAAAAAATCACACTATTTAGTTTAGCTTTAACAGGCCTAGCTTTGCTAGTTTCACCTCATTCAGGGCAGGCATTTGAGCTTAAAGAAGAATGGGTTGTTAAGTGTGGAGTACAGTATCAAGATGGCAAGATTCTTCGGTTTAACAATGGTCATGAAGTGGATATCAAAGTCTTGGATTTGCCAAAAACCGAGAAAATCGAGTGGACGGTTAGTCTCGATGGTCAAGATCAGACAGTCAATTTTCTAGGCCAAGAAAAGGACAAGTCTATGATTGGTATAGAAGGGCGTTACCTGAATTTCTATGTTCCATATGGCTATAGAGGAGATATCAAGGTAGAGGCCAAGAGCGGAAACGAAGTGAAGACTTGGTCAACGAAAGTTGTGGATGATATTCATAATGATAGTGGAAAGAGAGGCTACTACCGTATTGAAAAATCAAATGATCAATACACTTACCTCGATGCTAAATGGGATTATCAAACCAAGACTTACACTGCAACCCTACCAGAGACTGTCAATAGTCAAAAAGTCTTTGCTTGGGCAGACTATGATAATGGTGAGTTGAAGCTTGAAAAACTAAAATCTATCAGTCATAAATATGATGGAGGATCTTTCAAAGAACTTTATCCGATTGTAAAAGCAGAAAGCTGGCTAAAATCAAACCAAAACTGGTACTATCAAAAACAAGGTCAATTAGTACAGAATGCTTGGGTTAAGGACAAGGGAACTTGGTACTTTATGAATGATAAAGGGGTCATGTTCAATCAAACTTGGCTTTATCAAGGTAGCAACTGGTATGCCTTTAAATCATCAGGAGCCATGATTGCTAGTGATTGGCTTTACGACCAAGGCAAGTGGTACTATTTATCAACTTCAGGAGCTATGAAAGCAAGCGCTTGGGTTTATGATAAGGGAGAATGGTATTATGTAAGTTCTTCTGGTGCCATGATTGCGAATGATTGGGTCAAAGACAATGGTAAGTGGTATTATCTAGCTTCATCAGGTAAGATGCTTCGCAATACCTATACACCTGATGGTTACTACGTTGGCAACTCAGGCGCTTGGCAATAAGAATAATACTCTTCGAAAATCTCTTCAAACCACGTCAGCTTCATACACAACCTCAAAACAGTGTTTTGAGCAACCTGTGGCTAGTTTCCTAGTTTGCTCTTTGATTTTCATTGAGTATAAGAAGTCCTTTTCCTTAAAGGAAGGGGCTTTTTACTTGCTTTTCTGCTACTTCCTCATTTGTCCTAAAGCCTTTTTTGTGTTAAAATGAATGGTATGAAAGCTAAAAAAATGTGGATGGCAGGCTTGGCTTTGCTTGGTATTGGGAGCCTTGCCCTTGCTACGAAAAAAGTTGCAGATGACCATAAGCTCATGAAGACTCAGGAAGAGTTGACAGCGATTGTGCGAGACCATTTTTCAGACATGGGGGAAATTGCGACCCTCTATGTTCAAGTCTATGAAAGCAGTCTAGAGAGCTTGGTTGGTGGCGTCATTTTTGAGGATGGCCGTCATTATACCTTTGTCTATGAAAATGAAGACCTAGTCTATGAGGAGGAAGTCTTATGATACAGCCAGAAAGTTTAGAAGAATTGGCATCTTTAGTAGAAAAAGATGGCAAGAAGGTTTTCCTTTTTGTAGCAGACTGGTGTGGCGATTGCCGTTATATCTATCCTGCCTTGCCAGAGATTGAGGAGACCAATCCAGAGTTCACCTTTATTCGGGTGGACCGAGACCAGTATATGGATTTGGCTAAACTCTGGGATGTTTACGGAATCCCTAGCCTTGTTGTTCTAGAAAAAGATAAGGAAATTGGTCGTTTTGTTAATCGCGACCGTAAAAGCAAGCAACAAATTAATGACTTTTTAGCAGGACTGAAATAGGAGAAAAGGAAACAATGATTTTTACATATAATAAAGAACATGTCGGTGATGTCCTTATGGTCATCGTGAAAAATAGCGGAGATGCCAAACTGGATGTGGAGCGCAAAGGCAAGGTGGCTCGTGTTTTCCTCAAAGATAATGGGGAAACAGTGGCTTGGAATATTTTTGAAGTTTCAAGTTTCTTTGAAATTGCAGAGCGCGGTCAAGTCTTTTTATCAGATGAGCAAGTCGCTCGTTTGAATCAAGAATTGCAGGCGGAAGGATTTACAGAAGAAATTGTCAATGACAAGGAACCTAAGTTTGTTGTTGGTGAGATTGTCGAGATGGTAGCCCATCCAGATAGTGACCACCTCAACATCTGCCAAGTTGCAGTATCAAGTGACAAGACTGTACAAATCGTTGCAGGGGCTCCTAATGCGCGTCTTGGGTTGAAAACCATTGTAGCTCTTCCTGGAGCTATGATGCCCAAAGGCAACCTCATTTTCCCAGGTGAGCTTCGTGGTGAAAAGAGTTTTGGCATGATGTGTAGTCCTCGTGAATTGCATCTGCCAAATGCTCCGCAAAAACGTGGTGTTATTGAATTATCAGAAGACCAAGTTGTCGGAACTCCATTTGACCCAGCTAAACACTGGACTGCCTAGGAAGTTGTCAGTATCTGAATCACCAGATAGAAGGAAATAAGATGGCAAAAAATGTAGTGATTACAGGAGCGACATCAGGAATTGGTGAAGCGATTGCGCGTGCTTATCTGGAGCAGGGTGAGAATGTCGTTCTAACCGGACGACGGACAGACAGACTAGAAGCCCTTAAGTCGGAGTTTGAAGAGATCTTCCAAAATCAAACAGTTTGGACTTTTCCCCTAGATGTCACGGATATGACCATGGTAAAGACTGTCTGCTCTGATATTATAGAAACGATAGGTCAGATTGATATTCTGGTCAACAACGCCGGTCTGGCCCTAGGTTTAGCACCTTATCAGGACTATGAAGAGCTGGATATGTTAACTATGTTAGATACCAATGTCAAAGGTTTGATGGCAGTTACTCGCTGTTTCTTGCCAGCAATGGTAAAAGCCAATCAAGGACATATCATCAATATGGGCTCAACCGCAGGAATTTATGCCTATGCAGGTGCAGCAGTTTATTCAGCTACCAAGGCAGCGGTTAAGACCTTTTCAGATGGACTGCGAATTGATACCATCGCAACGGATATCAAGGTGACAACCATTCAGCCTGGAATTGTCGAAACAGATTTTTCTACAGTACGTTTTCATGGTGACAAAGAGCGGGCTGCGTTCGTTTACCAAGGAATCGAAGCCTTGCAAGCTCAGGATATTGCAGACACAGTAGTCTATGTGACCAGTCAACCTCGTCGTGTGCAGATTACAGATATGACCATTATGGCCAATCAACAAGCGACAGGTTTCATGGTTCATAAAAAATAAAAAATTTTTTCTCGAAAAGTTACAAATTTCTGTAACTTTTTTTGATTTCCTACGAATAGATAAGTAGGAGGAAAAAATATGTATAATAAAGTTATCATGATTGGGCGTTTGACGTCTACACCGGAATTGCACAAAACCAACAATGACAAGTCAGTAGCGCGAGCGACTATTGCAGTCAACCGTCGTTACAAAGACCAAAACGGGGAACGCGAAGCTGACTTTGTCAATATGGTTTTATGGGGCAGACTAGCAGAAAGCTTGGCCAGCTACGCAACTAAAGGTAGTCTAATTTCAGTGGATGGGGAATTGCGTACCCGTCGTTTTGAGAAAAATGGTCAAATGAACTACGTGACCGAAGTCCTTGTCACAGGATTTCAACTCTTGGAAAGTCGTGCCCAACGTGCTATGCGAGAAAATAACGCAGGGCAGGATTTGGCAGATTTGGTTTTGGAAGAGGAAGAATTGCCATTTTAAACATAAAAAAGTCTGAGTTGTTCTCAGGCTTTTTATCTTGAGAAAGTCAGACTTTTTTCTTGACTATTTCTGACCAAGTGATACAATAGAATTATGAATTAGCACTCGAGTGTAAGGAGTGCTAATGATATCTATCTCATTATGGAGGAAATCAGATGTTGAAACCATTAGGAGACCGTGTGGTCTTGAAAATCGAAGAAAAAGAACAAACTGTTGGAGGATTTGTCCTTGCAGGCTCAGCCCAAGAAAAAACCAAAACAGCTCAAGTTGTAGCTACTGGACAAGGTGTTCGTACCTTGAACGGTGAATTGGTTGCTCCAAGTGTTAAAGCTGGAGACCGTGTCTTAGTTGAAGCTCACGCAGGTCTTGATGTCAAAGATGGCGATGAAAAGTACATCATCGTAGGCGAAGCCAATATCTTGGCAATCATTGAAGAATAGAAGGGGAAAGTAAGTATGTCAAAAGAAATTAAATTTTCATCAGATGCCCGTTCATCTATGGTCCGTGGTGTCGATATCCTTGCAGACACTGTTAAAGTAACCTTGGGACCAAAAGGTCGTAATGTCGTTCTTGAAAAATCATTTGGTTCACCCTTGATTACCAATGACGGTGTGACTATTGCCAAAGAAATTGAATTAGAAGATCATTTTGAAAATATGGGTGCCAAATTGGTATCAGAAGTAGCTTCAAAAACCAATGATATCGCAGGTGACGGAACTACAACTGCAACTGTTTTGACCCAAGCTATCGTCCGTGAAGGAATCAAAAACGTCACTGCAGGTGCCAATCCAATCGGCATTCGTCGTGGGATTGAAACAGCAGTTGCTGCAGCAGTTGAAGCCTTGAAAAACAACGCCATTCCTGTTGCCAATAAAGAAGCTATCGCTCAGGTTGCTGCCGTCTCTTCACGTTCCGAAAAAGTAGGCGAATACATCTCTGAAGCCATGGAAAAGGTTGGTAAAGATGGTGTCATCACTATCGAAGAGTCACGTGGTATGGAAACAGAACTTGAAGTTGTGGAAGGAATGCAGTTTGACCGTGGTTACCTTTCACAGTACATGGTGACAGATAGCGAAAAAATGGTGGCTGACCTTGAAAATCCATACATTTTGATTACTGATAAGAAAATTTCAAATATCCAAGAAATCTTGCCACTCCTAGAAAGCATTCTCCAAAGCAATCGTCCACTCTTGATTATTGCGGATGATGTGGATGGCGAAGCTCTTCCAACCCTTGTATTGAACAAGATTCGTGGAACCTTCAACGTAGTAGCAGTCAAGGCACCTGGCTTTGGTGACCGTCGCAAAGCAATGCTTGAAGATATCGCCATCTTGACAGGTGGAACAGTTATCACAGAAGATCTTGGTCTTGAGTTGAAAGATGCGACAATTGAAGCACTTGGTCAAGCTGCGAGAGTGACTGTTGATAAAGATAGCACTGTTATCGTAGAAGGTGCTGGAAATCCTGAATCGATTTCTCACCGTGTTGCAGTTATCAAGTCTCAAATCGAAACTACAACATCTGAATTTGACCGTGAAAAATTGCAAGAACGCTTGGCAAAATTATCAGGTGGTGTCGCAGTGATTAAGGTCGGTGCTGCAACTGAAACTGAGTTGAAAGAAATGAAACTCCGCATTGAAGATGCCCTTAACGCTACTCGTGCAGCTGTTGAAGAAGGTATCGTTGCAGGTGGTGGAACAGCCCTTGTAAATGTTATCCCAGCCGTGGCTGATTTGGAATTGACAGGAGATGAAGCAACAGGACGCAATATTGTACTCCGTGCCTTGGAAGAACCTGTTCGTCAAATTGCCCACAATGCAGGATTTGAAGGTTCTATCGTTATCGATCGTTTGAAAAATGCTGAAGTTGGTACAGGTTTCAACGCAGCAACTGGCGAGTGGGTCAATATGATTGATCAAGGTATCATTGACCCAGTTAAAGTGAGCCGTTCAGCCCTTCAAAACGCAGCATCTGTAGCCAGCTTGATTTTGACAACAGAAGCGGTCGTAGCCAATAAACCAGAACCAGTAGCCCCAGCTCCAGCAATGGATCCAAGCATGATGGGCGGCATGATGTAAAAACTATTAAAGGAGGGATGCGTATTCCCTCCTTTTATGGTTTTCTATTTTAAATAGATTTGAGCTCTCCTAACTTATATGATAAAATAAGACTAGAAAAAGGAGAAGAACATGATCGATGTAGAAGAAATTCTGAGCAAGATGAACCCCAATCAGAAGATTAATTATGACCGTGTTATGCAGAAAATGGTACAAGTATGGGAGAAAAATGAGCAGCGCCCCACCATTCTCATGCATGTTTGCTGTGCCCCTTGCAGTACCTATACCCTCGAATATCTGACCAAGTATGCAGATGTGACCATCTATTTTGCCAATTCTAATATCCATCCCAAGGCAGAATACCACAAGCGGGCTTACGTCACCCAAAAATTTGTCAGTGATTTCAATGAGCGAACAGGAAATACGGTTCAGTACCTAGAAGCTCCCTACGAACCAAATGAATACCGTAAGTTAGTCAGAGGACTGGAAGAAGAACCGGAAGGTGGTGATCGTTGCAAGGTTTGCTTTGACTACCGCCTGGATAAAACAGCGCAAGTGGCTATGGACTTAGGCTTTGACTACTTCGGTTCGGCTTTGACCATCAGTCCTCATAAGAATTCTCAAACCATCAACAGCATCGGAATCGATGTGCAAAAGATTTATACCACCCACTATCTTCCCAGTGATTTCAAGAAAAATCAGGGCTATAAACGTTCAGTTGAGATGTGTGAGGAGTATGACATCTATCGTCAATGTTATTGTGGATGCGTCTATGCAGCCCAAGCGCAGAATATTGACTTGGTTCAAGTTAAGAAAGACGCCACAGCGTTCTTGCTGGATAAGGATGTTGAAAAAGACTATTCCCACATCAAATTTACTGTTACGAAATTAGATATATAGAGCCCAACCCAGCTGAAAAGCTGGTTTTTTTCAAATAAAAAAACCAGGGCCTTAACCCCAGTTTGACAACTTTACCGATTCTTTAGTTCTACATAGCGCTTGTACCAAATGTTTACATAGGCTTCTGAGAAAGGACCTCGTCCATTGTTAATCCAATCAACAAGAATTTTGACATGTTCTTTTAAAATGTAGTCCAAGTCATCAGAATAATTCATTTTGCGTTTGTGACGCTCATACTCCTCAACGTCCAAGAGACGTTTTTCCCCATCTGTAAAAATTTTAACATCCAAATCGTAATCAATATACTTCAGTGCTTCTTCATCCAGATAGTAGGGGCTAGCCATATTGCAATAGTAGGAAATTCCATTATCACGAATCATGGCAATGATATTAAACCAATATTTCTTGTGAAAGTAAACAATAGCCGGTTCTCGAGTGACCCAACGACGACCATCACTTTCGGTAACAAGTGTATGATCGTTGACACCAATAATGGCGTTTTCTGTTGTTTTTAGTACCATGGTGTCCCGCCAAGTTCGGTGGAGACTCCCATCATGCTTATAACTTTGAATTGTAATAAAGTCGCCTTCTTTTGGAAGCTTCATAACTAACCAACTTTCTACAATTTATAAGTTTATCGTTTACTATTGTACCATAAAAATACCTAAAATCTGTGAATTTTACATGAAAATATTAAAGATATTCTCTGAGAGCGCTCGCTATATCCGAAAAATCGTAGCCTTTTCGTGCTAAAACTTGAGTTAAACGTTGTTTAAGTTCGTATCCTTCATATTTTCGGGTATACTTAGTATATTGCTTATCAAGTTCCTTGAAGATGAGTTCCTGAGTAGTTTCTTGGTCAACTTGACTATCTAATTGGTCAAAGGCATTTTTAGAATCAGAGTAAGAGAAGCCCTTGTTGGTCAAGTTTTGGATAATCTTATCTTGCAAGGCACGAGCTGGAAGTTTTCCTTCATATTTTTTCAATAGTTTATTGGCTACACGTTGAGCAACTTCCGAAAAATCAAATTCTTTCAAGTTCTCTTCTATAGTAGATTTTGAAATCCCTTTTTGAGCTAGTTTCTGAGTCAGTACATAAGGGCCCTTGTCTCCTGAAAGTTGATTGGCATTGATGATAGCATAAGCGTACTGGCTATCATTGATCCACTTATCTTCTTTAAGATTTGCAATGACTTGAGAAAGGATTTTTGCATCAATATCGTATTTTTTTAGATATTCTCTGACCTCTTTTTCAGTGCGTGCTTTAAAGGATAAATGGTAGAGGGCCAGATTCTTACCATAAGAAAATTGGGCAAAGTCCTGAATCTCTTTCAATTCTTCTTGGCTTATCACCTTATCTCTTGATAACATAAAACGAACAATTGTATCTTCAGTAATGTAGCATTTGTCGTCATTATCAAGCTCCATCAGATAGAGTCTTTTTTTCTTTTCAAGTTTTGTGATTTTCATAGTTCTATTATAACTCAAAATGTGATAAGATAGGGGTATGAATCTGAAAGTGAAACAAAAAATACCATTAAAAATCAAGCGCATGGGAATTAATGGCGAGGGAATCGGCTTTTACCAAAAAACGTTAGTTTTTGTACCTGGAGCACTAAAAGGAGAAGATATCTATTGTCAGATTACTTCTATTAAACGCAACTTTGTTGAAGCAAAATTACT
The DNA here is from genome assembly GCF_002860905.1 of Streptococcus oralis subsp. dentisani. GTDB lineage: Bacteria > Bacillota > Bacilli > Lactobacillales > Streptococcaceae > Streptococcus > Streptococcus oralis_BA. The sequence continues at coordinate 151,865 of NZ_PKIG01000004.1, forward strand.
AAAGGTCAACAAGAAGTCTAAATTCCGAGTTGTGCCAGCTTGTACTATTTACAATGAGTGCGGAGGTTGCCAAATCATGCACCTGCATTATGATAAACAACTGGAATTCAAGACGGACTTACTTTACCAAGCGCTGAAAAAATTTGCCCCTGCAGGATATGAAAACTATGAAATCCGTCCAACTATTGGAATGCAGGAACCAAAGTACTACCGTGCTAAGTTACAATTTCAGACTCGAAAATTTAAAAATCAGGTCAAGGCAGGTCTGTATGCACAAAACTCTCACTATTTAGTAGAGTTGAAAGACTGCCTGGTACAAGACAAGGAAACCCAAGTGATTGCTAATCGTCTAGCAGAATTACTTACTTATCACCAGATTCCAATCACAGATGAGAGGAAAGTCCTAGGTGTCCGTACTATTATGGTCCGACGAGCAAGGAAGACCGGACAGGTTCAGATTATTATTGTTACAAACCGCCAGCTTAACTTAACCCAACTAGTAAAAGACTTAGTTAAAGATTTCCCAGAAGTTGTGACAGTAGCTGTTAATACAAATACAGCTAAAACCAGTGAGATTTATGGTGAAAAGACAGAGATTATCTGGGGACAAGAGAGTATTCAAGAAGGTGTACTCGATTATGAATTTTCACTATCTCCTCGAGCTTTCTATCAACTAAATCCTGAACAAACAGAAGTTCTTTATAACGAGGCGGTAAAAGCCTTGGATGTTAATAAAGAAGACCATTTGATTGACGCTTATTGTGGAGTGGGAACGATTGGATTTGCCTTTGCAAAGAAAGTAAAGACACTTAGAGGAATGGATATTATCCCAGAAGCTATTGAAGATGCCAAGCGAAATGCGAAAAGAATGGGATTTGACAATACTCATTATGAAGCTGGAACGGCAGAAGAGATTATTCCTCGTTGGTACAAGGAAGGCTACCGAGCAGATGCTCTGATTGTGGACCCACCACGTACAGGTCTGGATGATAAGTTATTAGATACTATTTTTACTTATGTGCCAGAAAAAATGGTTTATATTTCTTGTAATGTTTCGACCTTGGCTCGTGATTTGGTACGCTTAGTAGAAGTCTATGATCTTCATTATATCCAGTCGGTCGATATGTTCCCACATACAGCTCGAACTGAAGCTGTTGTAAAATTAATAAAAAAAGTTTAAAAAAGTAGTTGACAAAAAACAAAAAGTCGGTATAATAGTAAGAGTTGAAAATAACAACTCTGGTCCGTTGGTCAAGGGGTTAAGACACCGCCTTTTCACGGCGGTAACACGGGTTCGAATCCCGTACGGACTATGGAATATTGCGGTTGAAACACTTGATGAAAAAAGTTTTAAAAAAATTTCAAAAAAGTGTTGACAAGCGAAAGCGACTGTGATATACTAATATAGTTGTCACTTGAGAGAAGCGAGTGGCAAAGACCTTTGAAAACTGAACAAGACGAACCAATGTGCAGGGCGCTACAACTAAGGTTGTAGTACTGAACAATGAAAAAAACAATAAATCTGTCAGTGACAGAAATGAGTGAGAACTCAAACTTTTAATGAGAGTTTGATCCTGGCTCAGGACGAACGCTGGCGGCGTGCCTAATACATGCAAGTAGAACGCTGAAGGAGGAG